>NZ_CAUGIN010000002.1:0-183279 GCF_959599685.1 Lachnoclostridium phocaeense | reverse complement strand
GATGACACGCGCCCTCTCCGCCATCGGCCGGAACATCAACCAGATCGCCAAGCGGCTGAACGCCGGCGGTTCGGCCTACCAGGCCGACATGGAGGAGATCCGGGAGAGGATGGACCAGATATACCCAATGTCCCGCAGCTCTTGGGCGAAGGCCTCCATGTCCCCGTACATGTGGGGCTTCATCTCATCATTGAGGGCGAACACGCCGCCCTTTTTCAGCACCCGCAGGGTCTCCCGCAACAGGGCCCGCTTGTCCGCACCCGTGATGTTGTGGTAGACATAGTTGCTCACCACAGCATCGAAGCTCTCATCCGGGAAGTCCAGCCTGTTGGCATCCCCATGCTGGAACCGGCACCGGGCGGCCACGCCCTCGCTCTCGGCATTTTTCACGCACATGGCCTGACCATAACCGTAGGCCGAGCCCCAATAGTCGATGCCCACCACCTGGGCCGCCCTCCAGATGAGGGCAGCCCGGATGGATAGAGCCCCGGAACCGCACCCCACATCCAGGAGCTGTCCCTGCCCGTCAAAATCCAGATGGGAGAGGACGACCTGGTGGACCTGCTCCATCATGCCGCCGCTCCCGAAGGCATACTGCCGCCTGATCCAAGTGATCCATAAGAGCAGCGCCAGCAAAAGAAGGGCGGCAATCACGAACACCACACCCAGCGCCGTGATATGGAACACTGCAAAGGACAGCACAGCCAGCACCGCGGCCAAAGCCGCCAAGCCGCCCACCAGCCGGAGCATAGAAACCGGCATCCAGTTTCCATAGTCCTCCCCGTGAGCGCCAAGATGGATCACCGCCTGTCGGAAATTTCTGTCTTGCATGATACGATCATCTCCCTGCTTTATTGAAGCCTTCGTGTTTACTTTACATGAACCATCTTCACCATACAAAACCGGTCGGATACGTTCATGCTGAGTTTTGTGGAGAGCTTCAGCCCGGTCTTGTCGATATGGCGGTAATAGGGTTCCTCTGCAATGGCGCGGGCATCGCAGCCAATCTTCCGGGCGAGCTCCGCCGCGGAATCCACATAGAAAAACATCCCCGCGTCAGCATGGCCCATCTGCTTCATGTATTTTTTCCGTAGCATACCCATGCCGCTTTTGTTCACACTGTCGAACACGACCTCCATATTTCCGAAGTTTTGCAGCATCCGCAGAAGCACAAGCACGGTTTTCTCTTCAAAATAGTGGAACAGACCGCCGACGGTAACCAGCACCGGCGCATCCGGGGCATCGATACGAATCCGCCTGATCCAGCCATCTGAAAAGGCATCGCCGGCAAAGTATGTCTGCCGTTCCGGTTCCTGGAGCAGCGTCTTTCGATATTCCATTACATCCGGCAGATCGACTGCATACCAGCGGGTATGCCCATCGTCGTTCCTGTAAAAGGTGGTCTCCAACCCGCACCCCAGTTCCGCAATTACGCCGTCTGGTTTGCGGCGGAGGAAGTCCCGGATAGATCGGTCCATATTGGCGGAACGGGAAGCAGAAGCCAGCAGGGTGTATTGGTTCTGGGAACCTGTTTCCACCAGACTTTTTGGCAGCGCATCTTTCAGCGACAGGGCCTTTTCATCGTACAAAATGTTTTGAAAATGCTCGCTGGCGTAGATCCTGCCCAGCATTGGAATGAACAAAGTGTTCTCTACGGCGTTGAATTCCGGCATAGTATATCCCTCCTTATAAACATTGCAAACGACTATCCTGCCTACCACGGCATCGCCAAGATCAAGCCCAGCCCTGCCTGTATTGCCGCCATCAAAGTGCAGAGGAACAACGGCCATTGCAGCAGATGCTCCGGAAGAGCGTAGCTTTTCATCCACGCATTGAACCCATAGCCTGGGTGCCCTTCGGTTCCTGGGATGACAAACCGGCGTTTTGCTTTTTTCTGTATCAGCCAAAGGTCCAGAAAAAGCAGGTCACAGACATTGACGATCATCCACTGGATATACCCCGTCAGGGCCAGACGCCAGAATCCTGTTGTCCCGCCCTCCACAGTGCTGACCGCACCATAAAGGAGGAGGGGAATCCACTCCCCAAAGCAGATCCAAAGCCAGTAAAAACGGTTTTCGGCCTTTGTTGGAGGTTCTTCCGCCGCCTTGATGATGGCGGGCGGATAGCTGGGAAACATCAGACGAGGCTTATACAGCGCCACCGCCGCGGCGAACAGGTTAAAATAGGCCGCCATGGCGAGCCCGTCCAAGATGGTGCGCGTCCAGTTCACATACATCCCCCTTTCACCTGTAAGCAAATCAAAAGGTTAGCAATAACTAACCAATATGTATTCAGTATATCTTATCCCGCATGAAAAAGCAATGCACCATTGATGCCATCCTGCGATTTTGCACTATGGAAATGTGGAAAACGGCCACTCCGCCGATGGAAAACAGACATTCACGGCCCGATGGAAAAGCCGCCGGCTTTCCCACAGCCCGCAAGCTCAGCGCCCGCAGCAGCGGCGCCCCAGCGCCGAAGGACATGCAGAGCACCAGGGCCAGATCCGGCAGCGTGGAAGCGCTGGAAAGTACCAGATAGGCCCCAATGGGCAGAGTGAACAGGGCCAGGCAGGGGAGGATGCTGTTATACAGCGCCATCCAGGGCTAGCAGACCTTGTACCAGGCCAGCGTGAAATCCCGGTAGCCCCGCACATCCTGCTCAAACCGCTTGTAGGATTCGCCGTCCCGGTTGAAAACCTTGACCACTTCCATGCCGTTGATGTATTCCACAATGGTGTTGTTCATCTTCTGGGCGGAAGCGTAGTAGGCCCCATTTTGCCGGTGCCGGCCTTATACATGGCGCCCATGGCGATGAGGCCCAAAGGCATGGCGCAGAGGGACAGCAGCGCCAGCTTCCAGTCCACAAAAAACATGGCGACAAAGACGAACAGCGGCACCGCCACATTGGAAAGCCCTTCCGGCAGGGCGTGGGCCAACAATAGTTCGATGGAGTCGATGTCGTCAATAAACATCTTCTTGAGGGTTCCCACGCCCTTTTCCTGAATGGTTCCCAGAGGCTGGCGCTCCAGCTTTCCCTGGAGGGAGGAACGCAGATTTCTCAGGGTTTTGTAAGCCGCCCGGTGGGAGAGGGCCAGTCCCTTGACGTAGAACAGGGCGTACAGTACCCCGCAGGTCCCAATGGCCAGTACCCGCCAGGCCACGTACCAAACTTCCACATTTTTGTGTAAAAGCAGCGGCTCCATGAGCTGATAGAGAAAGAGAAAGGGCAGTACGTTCATCACAATGCCGATGAGCATGACCGCCATGGAAGCGTAGGTGGTTTTGCGGTACTCGCCCGCATATTCCAACACTTTTTTGAACATAGCTATAACCTCCTTATATGATTTAATTAGTTAAAACTAACTGCTGCCCGGTAGAAAAGCCCTCTGCTGAGGGCTATTTCTCCACATGAAATTCCAAAGCCTTATGCCAGTTGAACAGCTTGCAGACAATGCGGCAGTGCTGTTCGGTCTGCTCCCAGTCAAAGCCATGGATAAACGGCTCATAGATGGTGGTCCAGAAGGCAGAAAGCAGGATATGCAGCTCTTCCGGTCCCACGTCTGTCCGGCAGATGCCCCGCCGCTGGGCTTCTGCCAAAAAGGCACTGGTGGCATTTGTCAGCACCGCCACCCAGTCGTGCTGAAAATTTGCGTACCGGGTTCCGTCGGAACGGGAGAGCAGCAGGACGAAATCGTCATGCCGGTCGTAGAGAAAACGCATCCACCACATCATGTCCGGGCCGTCCATATCCCAGCCTTTGATGAGTTCTGCGTCCGACATGGCGGCAGGGTCACGGTCTCCCCGGGAATGGGCCACCTCGTACAGATCCTTCACCGTCTGGTCTACTACGGCGCAGAACAAATCCTCTTTTCCCTTATACCGCTTGTACAGCGCCCCGGTGGTGACGCCGGCTCCTTCACAAATAGCCCTGAGGGAAGCCCTTTCAAATCCATTTGCCAGAAATTCTTTCCGAGCGCTCTCAAAAATCCGTGGGTCAATGGAATGATCTGGCACTGCCATAACATATCACCTTCTCATTTTGATAATTTAATTACCGATAATCTAATTATCAATATAGCACGATGGAATTTTTTGGTCAAGAGATAAGAATTTTTCTTGATAGGTTAGTGACAACTAACTACAACAAAAAGCGGATAATTCTATTTATTAAAAACAGCCAGAGCCACTGTGTGTGGACTCCGGCCGCATAGGAATATAGGTATGTTATTTCAGCCTCCATCCGGCGCTCTGCCTTTGCAGTTCCACCATGTGGCGGAAGAGACCATTCCGGTTCATCAGGTCAGACGGGGATCCTTTCTCCGCCACCTGACCGCCGGAGAGTACGACGATCTTATCCGCCGCCTCCACGGTGCGCATCCGGTGGGCGATGACTAAAACAGTTTTGCCGGCGAGAAGGCGTGAGAGGGCTTCCTGTACCTTTGTCTCATTCTCCACATCCAGGCTCGCCGTAGCCTCGTCCAGGAGCAGGATGGGTGCGTCTTTTAAGAGTGCCCGGGCAATGGAAATGCGCTGGCGCTCGCCGCCGGAGAGCCTGGCGCCGTTCTCGCCGATGGGTGTATCGTATCCCTGGGGGAGTCTTGAAACAAACTCCTCGCAGTTGGCCGCCCGCGCCGCAGCGATCACTTCCGCATCTGTAGCGCCCCGTTTTCCAAGGCGGATATTTTCCATGATCGTATCGTCAAATAGTACCACATCTTGGAAGACCATGGAATAGTCTGTAAGGAGCACTTCCGGATCTACCGTTGAGATATCTACGCCGCCCACGAGGATCCGGCCTCCTGTGACGTCCCACAGCCTGGCGGCAAGCCTTGCGCAGGTGCTCTTGCCGAAACCGGAAGGCCCTACCAGCGCAGTGACTTCCCCCTCTTTTGCAGTAAAGCTTACGTCATGGAGCACTTCTTTTTCATCATAGGCAAAATCCACATGCTCAAAAACGACATCGTGTCCCTTCGGGGCAAACTGGCTGCTCCCTCCGGCGGCAGGGGTCTCGTAGAGTTCTGTGATCCGGTCAGCGGACACCTGCGATATGATCATCTCCGCGATCAGGGCAAGACTCTGGTCAAAGGGGGCATAGATCCGGGTGATGACAAGGAGGAATAAAAACAACAGCATGAAATCGATTTGGCCGGAGAGGATCAGGCCGGCTCCGGTGAGGACGGTGGTCGCCACTCCCAGGCGCATGATCACGCTGGCAGCGTTGACAAAGACGCCGGTGCCCAGCTCGCCCCGGGTCATGACCCGTTCGTGTTCATCAATTTTTCGGTTCAGGCGTTCCAGATAAAGGTCTTCCTGATTGGTCGCCCGGATCTCCCGCACGTTTTCCAATGCTTCCTGGATCCCGTCCGATACCCGGAGAGCGGCTTCCTTTGTACGCTCAGAGGCTCGTGCCGTAATTTTCCGGCTGCCGAACAGGAGACCGAAAGCCACCGGCACACCCCATAGGCAGGCGATTGTCAGCCGCCAGTCATAGAAGACCAGGCATACGGCAATCACCGCAGTGGAGATATAGGCGCCGTACAGATATCCCAGGACATGGGACCACACATGTTCCATCCGGTTGACGTCGCCCATCAGGGTTTCGGTCAGATCCGCAAGGTCCCGCTTCCCGAAGTAGCCGAGGGGAAGCCTGCGGAGCCGTTCCGCCATGCCAAGGCGGGTCGCTTTTACCTCATTGTATACCAGCCCGTAGGTGGCCCGGTACTGCTGCAGGTGGGTGAGGAATGATAAGGCCAGGAACAGGACAGTCAGGGCGAGGGGAAGTGCCGCGGCGGGCAGAGGATTTGCATCTGTCAGGGTTCCCATGAAGGAGCCTGTGAGGAGATAGAGGATGCCCATCCCTCCCATGACGATCAGATTGACGATGACCGTCCAGAATGCACCCTTTTTCGTGTTTTTCAGCCCTTGATCGGTGAGGGCATATTTTCTCTGAAATTTCTTGCTGAACATTTACTTCGCCTCCTTTTCACTGGAAATCTTCCACCGAACTGCCCTGTTATAGTCCGCCCACATCCGGGCGTACAGACCATCTGCCGTCACAAGCTCCTCATGAGTCCCCTGCTCGGCGATGCGTCCTTTATCCAGGACGATGATTCGGTCAGCGCCTACGACAGTGGATAAGCGGTGGGCAATCATGATCACGGTGCGGCCTTCTGTCAGAGTGGCGAAAGCCTTCTGGATCAGGACTTCGTTCTCCGGGTCGGCAAAGGCGGTGGCTTCGTCTAGGACGACGATAGGAGCGCCTTTTAAGATTGCCCGGGCAAGGGCAATGCGCTGCTGCTCGCCGCCGGAGAGGTAGGTTCCCTCCGTACCGATTACCGTATCCATCCCATCCGGCAGCTTATCAAGGATATCCTGGCACTGTGCGGCTGTAAGAGCGGATTTTACCTGCTCCCTTGAGGCGTCCGGTCTCGCTGCCCGGACATTTTCCAGGATCGACGCCTTAAAAAGCCGGTTGTTCTGGAAGACGAACGCCACCTGATCCATCAGTACATGAGGATCTATCTCTTTTACATCCACGCCGCCTACTTTCACAGAACCGGAAGAAGCGTCCCAGAAGCGGGGGATCAGGCTGGCCGCCGTGGTCTTTCCGCCGCCGGAGGGACCTACCAGGGCAATGGTCTGTCCCGGTCTGGCTGTGAAGGAGACATGGGAGAGGGCGGGTGTTTCCGATCCGTCATATGTAAAGCTGACATCCTGAAACTCTACCTTGTTGCCGTGAGGCTTTCTGGGAGCGGCAGGAGTTTTGAGCGCCGGGGCTTCCATCACCTTGTTGATCCTTCCCAGAGCTGTTCCCGCCAGCATGATACCGGAGGAGGCGAACATGATCCTTGCCAGCGCCGTGGAGATGATGGCGGAGAACACTGCGTAGAAGACGAAATCGGTGATAAATCCGGCAAAACTTCCGTCTGCAAGAGCTCCCGGAGCCAGGAACAGCGCCGCCGGTACAAGGAAGACGAAAGCGCCTTCCGTAAAGGTTAAGTTTACGGACTGTGGAACCCGGCACACATCCGCCTGGTAATACTCCGCTTTCTCGCTGTAATCGTTGATCGCTTCCTGGAAGGCTTTAAAAGAGTAGACAGTCTGCTGGAAAATCTTAACCACAGGGATACCGCGCACATATTCGGTGCCAGCCTTGGTCATCCGGTCCTGCGCAGCCTGGTATTCCGCCATGATCTGCGCATTTTTGCCGCCCATCATCGTAAACATGGAGATCACGGAGATCACAGCCGCCAGCAGGCAGGCCAGGCCCATCCGCCAGTCGAACAGGAACATCAGGACCACCATGGCGATAAACAGGACGATGGTTCCCACGATGTCCGCTAGGTTGTGGGCGAGCAGGGTCTCCGTGTCAGCCGCCGCCGCGTCAAGGCGTCCCCGGATCAGTCCGGAAGCGTTGGCGTCAAAATAGCCGAGAGGCGCTTTCATCATATGGGCGACGCCCTGCTTGCGGATATTGGAGGCAGTGCGGAAGGCCGCCAGATGGGTGCACATCAGGCCTGCGAAATATAAGGCAATCCCCGCAAATGCAAAGGCAAAAGCCATCCAGCCGTACCGGGTGACACTATGCGCTTGTGTCCAGTCCGGGGCGACGGCGATCAGATCCCGCGCTGCCAGCCAGATGCAGATATAAGGCGCCATGGAGAGCAGCATGGACACAGCCGAAAAAAACAGGCCGAGAAAGGTCAGGCCTTTGCGGCTCCCTGCGTAATCCAGCAGGACTGCCACATCGCTTTTCTTTTTTTCTTTCATGGGTTTTCCTCCTTAAAGATAAAATTTATTAGTTAGAATAAACTAACTCATAGGTAAAAAAACAAGGGATATTCCCTTGCAGATGTCCGGGCTGAAAATCATCAGGACATTTTATATATCACGCACTAACGGGAGACTGAAGATACAGAAGTCAGTCTTCCATAAGCTTCAGCCACCCTGCAGTATAGAAGCTGCGGAACTGTGTGATATCCCGGAGTGCCTGCTCCCGCGGCATGTCGTGTACTGCGATCTCAAAGAGGCCGCTGAACATCCCGCTGGCAATGATATGGCAGAGAGATTTCTTTAACTCAGGGACTTCCCGGCCTGATCTGCGGAGCACATCCATATATTTCAGTGTGTATTCCACCTCGATTTCTACCATATTATGGACGAAGTGTTCATAGGAAGTTCCTTCCGCCCTGCACAAAAGCAGCTTCACCGGTTCCCGGTGATCACAGATATAATCCACCATCCAGTTTACGTAATCCCCGGAAGCTTCGCCCATATGCTGTGGCTGTTCTTCTTCCGGCAGTTCGGCAAAACCTGTCTGGGCTTCCATGAACCTTCCCATAAGGGCGGCGGCATGGGGTTCCACGATAGATGCAAACAGCGCTTCCTTGCTGGAAAAGTAGCCGTAGAAAGCTCCGGTGGTCACACCGGCATGTTTTACGATCTGGCGCAGGGAAGCACCAAGGAATCCTTTTTCTGAAAATTCGTCCAATGCGGCCTGCTGGATCCGCTCTAATGTAGGTAATGTTTTTTCCTCCATATCCGCCTCCGTATAACAGTGATATATAACAAAGTTATATTATGAAAAAATTAAGCTGCTGTCAAGGGTGTATCAACGATTATCTGAAATAATGAGAAGATTTATCAATAAATCGGGTTAGGTTTGACTATCCTGAACCAGTATTGCTATGCTGATATGGTATATTTATGGAAGATCAGCAAAAAAAAGAAAGAAGGGATGGCACATGAAACAGCACAGATTCTGGGCATGGGCTGCTGTATTCTGTTTCATAATGGTGTTTTATACCGGATACAGACATAAGTGATCAGCCAGCAGAAAAAGATTTCACCAGCGGCTATTATTTTGACAGGAGGTAAAATATTATGTTCAGTGAGTCATTGATGAAAAAGATCGGATTATTTGCAGGGGGCGTCCTCTTCGGGACAGCCGGGGTAAAGCTCTTATCCAGCAGGGACGCAAAGAAAGTATATACAGAGTGTACGGCGGCTGCGCTGCGCGCAAAGGACTGTGTGATGAAAACAGTGACGACCGTACAGGAGAATGCGGAGGATATCCTTGCGGAAGCTCAGCAGATCAATGAAGAAAGGGCTGCGAAGGAAGCAGCGGCAGTGCAGGAGACAGAGGAAGACGGTGCGGATCCTTCAGATGAAGGAACGACGCAGCGTCCATGAAATATATTATAAAGCATGAGATCAGCGGCCGTCTCCGCATTCATGTCGTTCAGGGAAAAATGACATGTGCGGAGGCGGATATTCTTTTCTGGTATCTGGACAGACAGAAAAATATAACAGATGTCAAAGTATATGAACGCACCGCAGACGTTGTTATCTGTTATACAGGGGAGCGGACAGGGCTGATCCGTCTGCTGAAGAACTTTAGGTATGAAGATGTAACTGCACCGGAAACTGTTGTCCGCAATTCAGGAAGGGCGCTGAACGCATCCTATAAGGAAAAACTGATCGCAAAAGTACTTCTGCATTACGGCGGAAGGCTTCTGATACCGGCTCCGCTGCGCGCGGGGCTTGTGACGCTCAAGGCGCTGAAATATCTTGAAGCGGGGATGCGCTGCATCCGGAAGAGAAAGATCGAAGTCCCGCTTCTGGACGCGGCGGCGATCGGGGTCTCTGTCCTTCGGCGGGATTTTAATACCGCCGGTTCGGTCATGTTTCTCCTGGGGGTGGGAGAACTTCTGGAAGAGTGGACCCATAAAAAATCCGTGGGAGACCTGGCGCGGAGCATGTCCCTGAATATGAAAAAGGTCTGGCTGAAGCAGGACGGGCAGGAAATCCTGGTAAAGGCAGACCAGATCAGGAAAGGCGACGTGGTGACCGTACATATGGGGAATGTAATCCCCTTTGACGGAGAAGTATCCGGCGGGGAAGGCATGGTAAACCAGGTTTCCCTTACAGGCGAGGCCATGCCTGTGCACAGGGTGCCGGGACAGTCCGTCTATGCCGGGACTGTGGTCGAGGAAGGCGAGCTTGACGTCCTGGTAAAGGCAGTTTCCGGCTCTACCAGATTTGAAAAGATCGTGGCCATGATCGAAGATTCGGAGAAGCTGAAGTCTTCCATGGAGAGCAGGGCGGAGCACCTGGCCGACAGGCTGGTGCCGTATACCCTGTTCGGAACGGCAGGGGTATGGCTCCTGACCGGAAACGTGACGAAGGCATTGTCCGTGCTCATGGTGGACTTCTCCTGCGCATTGAAGCTTGCCATGCCGCTGACCGTATTGTCAGCGATCCGTGAGGCAGGCGGATACGGGATCACTGTGAAGGGCGGAAAATTCCTGGAAGCAGTCGCAGAAGCGGATACCGTGGTCTTTGACAAGACCGGGACGCTAACAAAAGCAAAGCCCACGGTGAAAGAAGTAATCCCGTTTGGAGATGAACCAGAGGAAGAATGCCTTCGGATCGCAGCATGTCTGGAGGAACATTTCCCCCATTCTATGGCAAATGCCGTGGTGGATGCAGCGAAGAAGCGTCGGCTCGCCCATGAGGAAATGCATTCTAAGGTAGAGTATATCGTTGCGCACGGGATCTCTTCCTATATTGACGGGAAAAAAGTGGTGATCGGAAGCTGCCACTTCGTCTTTGAAGATGAAGGATGCAAGGTCCGCCCGGAATACCGGGAAAGATTTGAGGCGCTGCCGGAAGAATACTCCCACCTGTATCTTGCCATCGAGAAGGAGCTGACGGCGGTAATCTGTATCGAAGATCCGCTGCGGGAAGAGGCGGCGGACATGATCCGCATGCTGAGAGCGGAAGGAATACGGAAAACAGTTATGATGACCGGAGATAGTGAGAAGACCGCCGCCTCTGTTGCACACCGGGTCGGCGTGGACGAATACTATGCAGAGGTTCTGCCGGAAGAAAAGGCAGGATTTGTGGAGCGGGAGAAAGCGCTGGGACACAAGGTCATTATGATCGGGGACGGGATCAACGATTCCCCGGCGCTGTCTGCCGCCGATGCAGGCATTGCCATCAGCGGCGGAGCGGAACTCGCAAGGGAGATTGCTGACATTACCATTGCGGCGGAAGATTTGGGAGAATTGATCATACTGAAGCGTCTCGCCAACGGGATGATGAAGCGGATCGGGAAAAATTATCACCAGATCATCGGGGTCAACGCAGGATTGATCGTGCTTGGCGTTGCCGGAGTCCTCCAGCCAACAACTTCGGCGCTGCTCCACAACACGTCTACACTGCTGATCAGCCTAAGGAGCATGGGGAACCTTTTACCGGAGAAAGAGGGAAGAGAAGACGGCAGACTCAGTACAACTTAAAAAACGGAAAGGGATGAGGCGTCCGGCAGAATTCAGCTTTTAAACAAGGCCAGAATTCTGCTGGACGCTTTCTGCACGTTGCTCAAAAATCTGACAGATAAGATGAATAAAAAACATAGGAGTTATTGAATTTTAACTAAAGTTAGCGTATACTAACCCATGAAAAAGAATAAATGAAGTATATTATCAATTTTTTTATCGGTGCTATTGTAAAAACAATGGAAATATTGCGAATGGGACGGAGGGATAGTTATGGCTGACGCAATCATTATACTTGTTGTTGTGATAATCCTGATCTTTGCACTAAAGGGATCGATCAAACATTTCAAAGGCGAGGGCGCCTGTTGCGGCGGCGGATCCGGCAGTGTGAAAACAAAAAAAGCAAAAAAGAAGACGCTTGACGGACCGGTGGTCGGACGGCGCACAATCCGTATTTCAGGCATGCACTGCCAGAACTGCGTCAACAGCGTGACTAACGCACTCAATTCCATAGACGGGGTATCTGCGGAAGTGAGCCTGAAGGACAACTGCGCAGAAGTCGCCTGTGACCGCCCAGTGGATGATATCGATCTGAAACAGGCGGTGGAGAAGGTTGGTTTCGAAGTGGTTGGAATTTCACAGGCATAAGGCGGAGAGAACCGTGAGCAGGAAAGATGAGATTATTGAAAGGATAAAAGAAAACGGATGCCGGATCACAAAGCAGAGGAAGATCCTGATCGATATCATCTTGGAAAATGACTGCGCAAGCTGCAAAGAGATTTTTTATAAGGCTTCACAGGAAGATGACAGGATCGGAGTGGCAACAGTCTGCCGCATGATCAATGCGCTGGAAAGAATCGGGGCGATCAGTCGCAAGAATATGTACCGGATCGAATCCGGAGAAAACTGCGCAGGCGGATGTGATATCGTCCTGGAGGATGATACCGTTTTTAGCATTCCAAAGGAAAAACTGGATCAGATCGTCCGGGATGGCGTCAGACGGTGCGGTTACCTGAGCAACGGGAAGAAAATATCGAGGATCATTTACCGCGACGGGCAGACGTAGTTGACGGAACGGTACAGAGGATGAAAAAATGTATGAAGACAGGAGACATCAGGTGAAAATGCCGGGCAGTCTCCTGTTTTTTGATGATAAAAAAGTAATAATAAAGATATTGATATCCATCCTCAAATAGTGTATCTTATAACTAATCGGTTAGAGATAACTAACTAACAGGAGAAAAATATCCGATGACAGGAGGACAGACATGAGTGTAGTAATCATAGGCGGACATGACAGGATGGTAGGTCAGTACAAGAAAATATGCAGACAGTTCAACTGCAAGGCAAAGGTATTTACACAGATGTCAGCTTCCATGGGAAAACAGATCGGAAGCCCGGATTTGGTCGTGCTCTTCACGAATACGGTCTCCCACAAGATGGTAAAATGCGCCGTTGAGGAAGCAGAAAAATGTCACGCATCGATCGTAAGATGCCATACAAGCAGCAAGAATGCGCTGGAAGAGATCCTTGGAAATGCATGTGCATGAAGCGGGATGCTTTGAAAGCCATTTTATAAATATCAAACAAGGAGGATTTTCAGATGTCTCTTATCAACAAAGAAATCAGTGACTTTACAGTGCAGGCTTATCATGATGGCGCTTTCAAAGAAGTGTCAAAGGCGGATGTGGTGGGAAAATGGAGTGTGTTTTTCTTCTATCCGGCGGATTTCACTTTTGTGTGCCCTACAGAGCTGGAAGATCTGGCAGACAAGTATCCGGAATTTCAGGCGGCGGGATGCGAGGTATACTCGGTTTCCTGCGACACCCATTACGTGCATAAGGCATGGCATGATGCGTCGGAACGGATTAAAAAGATTGCATATCCCATGCTTGCAGATCCTACCCATGTACTCTCCGGAGATTTCGAAGTGTACATTGAGGCGGACGGCGTAGCGGAGAGGGGCACATTCATTGTGAACCCGGAAGGAAAGATCATCTCCTATGAAGTGAACGCCGGGAATGTGGGACGTAATGCAGATGAACTTCTGCGCAAGCTGCTGGCATGCCAGTTTGTCCATGAGCACGGGGATGAAGTGTGCCCGGCTAAATGGCAGCCCGGAGCGGAAACCCTGAAACCGAGCCTTGATCTGGTGGGACAGTTATGAGAGAGCAGGATGTAAAAAATTTATATGATGCTGTAGTGATCGGCGGCGGCCCGGCAGGGCTGACCGCCGCCCTGTATCTTGCCCGTGCCAGATACAGGGTGCTGGTGGTGGAGAAAGAACGCTTCGGCGGACAGATCACCATCACCCATGAGGTGGTGAACTTTCCCGGCGTGGAACGAACCAGCGGGGAAATGCTGACGGAGACCATGCGCAGGCAGGCGGAACACTTCGGGGCAGAGTTTCTGCTGGCGGAAGTGACCGGTCTTGACATGGACAGCGACATCAAGACTGTCCGGACCAGCCGGGGAAATCTGAACTGCTTCGGCGTGCTGCTGGCTGCAGGTGCCCGTCCGAGGAAGGTTGGATTTAAAGGGGAAGAGGAGTGGCGCGGGAGGGGCGTGGCCTACTGCGCGACCTGCGACGGGGAATTTTTTGCCGGAAAGGACGTGTTCGTGGTCGGCGGCGGATTTGCCGCTGCGGAAGAGAGCGTCTTTCTGACGAAGTATGCCAGCCATGTGACCGTTCTGATCCGGGGGAAAGGCTTTTCCTGTGCGCCTTCTGCGGCAGAACCTGCGCTGATACACGAGAAGATCACAGTCCTTCCCCACACCCGGATTGAAGAGGTTTCCGGGGAGACTTATCTTGACCGGCTGCGGTACCGGAACACACAGACCGGGGAGGCCACAGAGTACCGCCCGGCACAAGGGGATACTTTCGGAGTCTTCGTGTTCGCCGGCTACGAGCCGGCTACAGAGCTTGTGAAAGGTCTGGCGGAACTTGACGACAGGGGCTATATTGTCACAGACCGGAGCCAGAAGACAAGCTGCGAAGGGTTATATGCTGCAGGGGATGTGTGCATCAAGCCTCTGCGTCAGGTAGTCACCGCCGTTGGGGACGGAGCGCTGGCGGCTACAGAGCTGGAGCGTTATGCCGCCGCCATGCAGAAAAAGACCGGGCTGCGTCCGGTACAGCCTGCCGCAAAGCATCCGGAGATACGAGGGGCAGCGGCGGGGCTGTTTACCCAGGATATGCTCACCCGGCTGGATTCTGTCTTCCAGAGGATGGCTGCGTCTCTGGTGTTGAAACTGTATCTGGATGACACGGCTTTGTCAGCCGAACTGGAAACCTATATGACGCAGCTTTGCACTCTGACGGAAAAACTCGCTCTGGAAAAAGACGAAAGCATGGATACGGAAACGGCGGAGGTTCAGGAGCGCCCCTGCGTGCGAATCTGCAGAGAGGACGGCTCCTGGACAGGACTTGCCTTTCACGGCGTCCCGGGAGGACATGAGTTCACGTCTTTCGTGCTGGGACTCTATAATGCGGCAGGACCGGGTCAGGCGCTGGACGAAGAGACTCTACAGAGGGTGCGGGCGCTTCCGGCGGCGAAGCTGCAGATCCTGGTCTCCCTGTCCTGTACCATGTGTCCGGAGCTGGTGACGGCAGCCCAGCGGATCGCAGCAGAGAATCCTCTGGTTACGGCGGAGGTCTACGACCTGAACCACTTCCCTCAGCTTCGGGAAAGGTATCATGTCATGAGCGTTCCCTGTCTGGCAGTTAATGATGGAGATAAAGTCGATTTCGGGAAAAAGGATATCCGGCAACTTGCGGAACTGCTGGAACTGCAGGGAAAATAGTGATAAATCCGGTCAGCCATCAGAGAGGAGGGAGTCCAGTGTTTACGATACGGCCATACAGAGAGGAAGATACAGAAGGCTGCGGGAGATGTTTTTACGAAGGCTTTTTCACCTGTCCCATTAATGAAAATGACAGGATCTTTTTGCGGGATTACGCCCGGGTCCTGATAGAAAAATGCAGCTTCGCTTATGTGGCGGAAGCCTCGGATCACCAAATCGTGGGTTTTATCAGCGGCAATTACGGGAAAAGATTCCGTTCGATGAAGACAGATCCTGACCAGTGCAAAAAGCATTATGTGGCCTGGTGCCGGATGTTCCTGAAGTTCTATCTGAAAGGGTACCGCTTGTCCGAAGCCTTTCAGAAACAGCTGGACGGCTTTATTTTACAGGCACGTGAGCGGGAGGGAAAGTTTTTTGACGGATGTGATCTGGAGCTGGTGGCCCTTACTTCCAGAAAGGATTACCGGAAAGGGCTAGGGACGGCGCTGGTATCCAGGTTTATGGACAGAGCCGCGGCTGACGGAGCCCGGAATGTGCGGCTTCTGACAAATACCCTGGCTTCATGGGAATTCTATGAAAAGAGAGGATTTACGAAAATCATAGAAAAGCCATTCACGGATGGTTCCGGGCAAAAAACCCTCATTTATGAATATAACACCAGACAAAGAGGAAAATGAAATGACCAGACAGCAAATTTGAAAAGGGAGAATAAAGGGTATGGAGACAAATAGAAGGAAACGGGAGCCGGTCAGGCTCGGCACACACGGGGAGAATTATGGCAACTGGATGTCCGCGCCGGTCTTTTATATGGTGGGTGCGCTGATTGTTCTCATGGCGGTCTTATGTGTCATATCGCATTTTATCCCCGGCATGGACCCGATCGGAGTTCTGGCGCTCGTCGTTGCAGCAGCAACGCTGATCCTGCTTGGCTGGCTTAACTGGATCCGGAGACAGTATGCTTTTGGTGGAGGCGGCATGATGGAGAAAGTACATGAGGTTCTTCTGTCTCACCTGGATTTCGACGGGAAGGGGACGCTTCTGGAGGTGGGATGCGGATCGGGTGCACTCTCCATCCGGGCGGCGCTTTCCTGGCCGGAGGCGGAAGTGACCGGCATGGATTACTGGGGGGCAGTCTACAATTACAGCCAGGCCATGTGCGAGAGTAATGCCCGGAGCGAGGGCGTATCTGAACGGTGCCGGTTCCTTTATGGCGATGCCCGGAAGCTGGACTTTCCGGACGAGACTTTTGACGCCGTGGTCAGCAACTATGTCTATCATAATATCAACGGCGCAGACAAGCAGGCTCTGCTTCTGGAAAGTCTGCGTGTGCTGAAAAAAGGCGGCGTGTTTGCTCTCAACGACGACATGAAGCCCCGGATGTACGGGGATATGGAGGAGTTTGCCGAAAAACTGCGTAAAATGGGATATCAGGAGGTGCGGATCATCGATACGGCCCGGGAGGCCTTCGGTTCCCATCGCCGGGCCGCCTTGATGATGCTGGGAGATTCCCGAATGCTGGCAGGCCGGAAATAATTCCTGCCGGCTGAACAAATATAGAAAAAAACAGGAAAAGGACCGGACGAAAAATCTGATTCTTTTTTGACAATCATTCTCAACAGGTGTATAATTTGGTTAGAAACAACTAACCAAAAAGAAAGAAGGTCTGTTAAGTGGGAAGGTATTACAGATTGTCAAAATCAATCACGGAGGAGATGGCTGCAGAGATCATAAGAGAGGCAAGAGAGGTTGAAAATGTCCGTGAGGCGGAGTTCCTGGAAGATTGTTCCAAAATCCTGCTAATGACGGAGAAGGAGAACTATCCGGAAGTGATGACAAAGCTTGTCAATATTTTCAGCCGAGTCGGACGCGGGTGTGAGATCTCTTTCGCAGGCTTTGCATATCAAAATGAGTAGCAGAAGAAAATTCCTGATCCCGGCAGCTCTTGTACTGATCGGCGTCTCTCTCTGGAATATCCTCCCTGATTATCTGGATAAGCGCACCTCATCCCAGACCTATGAAGACTTGAGAGAAGATTATACAGAGGTTCGGGCAGGGGACGATACAGAACAGAAGAAGGACTGGTGGCTCACAGATGTACTGATCCGGTTCGATGAGTTAAAAGAGCAGAATCCGGATATCGTGGCATGGATCCGCTCGGATGATCCGGGAAGTACTGGGATCGATTACCCGGTTCTCTATTCAGGGGATAATGAAAAATATCTGAGAAGAGATCTGTACGGAGAAGACCATATCGCCGGGAGCATCTTCCTGGAGGGGCTGAACCAGCCGGATTTCACGGACTATTATACGATCATATATGGGCATAACATGAATGACGGGAGTATGTTCGGCGGCCTGAAGAAATATAAAGAAAAAGAGTTCTGGGAAGAGAACCAGTACTTCACCCTATATACGGAAGATATGGCATATCGGTATCAGGTATTCGCCTGCCAGAATGCAGTAAGCGGAGGAGATGTCTATAAGATCGGATACGAACTGGGAGAAGAGTATCAGGCGTTGATCGACGGCATGGCCAATGGTTCCCTGATCGACACAGGCATCCATCCGGACAGCAGCCATAAGGTCATGACACTGTCCACCTGTACCGGAGACGGATACAGCAGACGGTTTGCAGTCCACGCAGTCTGTGTGGAAGCGCAGAGTACGGATACTGCCGGGGAGCAGGAATAACCGTGAAAGGATAGTGGAATATGAAGAAAAATGAAAATCTGTCTGCCGCCGGGGAGATCGGCACGAATGTCCCCAAAAATGCAGAGGAGATGGAAGAAGATTTCCTCGAGGTGATCTATCAGCACTGGCGGAACGGGGAGCCGATGCGTTTGGTTGATTTTGCAATGGAGACCGGAGAAAACAAGACACATCTTAGAAGCCTTGCCAGGCGCCTGATGAATCATCGGTATATTAAGATGGAAGATGATCTGATCATCCTGACGGATATAGGCAAGATGAGAGGGAAAGAGTGCCTTGACCGCCATCATAAACTGACCCAGTTTTTTCAGATGGTCAGCGGGATGGACCAGCAGGAGGCGGAGAGGGATGCCTGTCGGGTTGAACATACGATCAGCCGGGCAGCTATGGAAGGGATCACCAATTTCCTGATTCGTGGCGATGTATATGACAGAAGCTATTCCAACATGGATCTGTCCCTTCTGTTTGAACCGGGGACTTACGAGATGGCGATGGAGATTTATGAAATCGAGCGCAGACAGCCCAGGGTTATTGCCCGGGAGTGGAAGCTTTTTGAACCATATGTCTGTTTAGAGGTAAAAGACGGCGAAAGCCGTTTCTGCATCCGGAAAAGGAATCGGGAAAAGATGGTAAGCCTGTGGTACAGGAAAAAAGAAGACTGGATACAGGCTGACAGTGATTCGGCACAGATTTACCTTCCAACGTATCTGTTTGAGTATTCGGTCAGCACACAGGCTCCTGTCACAGAAGGTAACCTCGTGATCGCGGTGACCGAAGACGGGAGTGATCCGCTTATGCTGGACTGCAGGGAAATCAATGTACATGTAGTGTGAAGGAAGGAAAGGTATGGCAACGGGAGATAATTTAAAACGGGATGGAAGGCCCTCTTTACTACAGATACGGTATCTGATCGAGCTGAAAAAACTGCAGCCGGTAAAACGGGGATTTCAGGTGGTCATAGCAGAGCGGTGTCATGTGTCCAGACCCGGCATAAATAAAAGCCTGAAAAAAGCAATTGAGCAGGGACTGATTACGCAGTATTATACGTTCACAGACTATGGGGAAGAATGGATAAAATCCTATGAAAACCTGATCGACAGGCTGGAAAAATATCTGGACGATATTAATATCCCGGAATCAGAAAAAGATAAGCATATCCGGATGATGGTTGAGGATATGGATCCTTTTCTGGTGGAATCTATCCTTTCCGCCCATGAGGAACTGGTAAAACCACAGAACAGGAAATATAAAAGCCTGATGAAGGACTTCGAATACAACATAGAAGAGGGAGATCATCTTCCTGTCCGCATTGTAGTCTACCGGATGACCCGGCGAAAGAACGGTGAAAGTCCATTTTCTATGGGAAACAGAGCGTTTGATTTTACAGCCGAACTGACGAAAGAAAACGGGGATGCATACCTTCTGCTGCATCCCTGCGAGATGCAGGCAAGATCAAGACTTGACGGGAAGATCATGACTGGTAAAATCCAAAGCCTGAAATATGAATACAACGGAGTACTGCAGCTTGTGGAAGAACTGAGAGAGGGAACGGAAGTTATAAAACTCCCGTTGGAAGCGTTTAAGATTCATATTGGTACGGGCGGTGAGATTAAGGGAACACTGCCGATCACAGTGACCTGCAGCGTTGGCAACGGACATATGCCGGAGAGCACAGCCCTATTGGTGTTTTGGATGTGATAAGGAGGGTATCCTGGTGGAATAGTATCATTACAATATAATAAAGATTTGAAAATGGCATAAAAGACAGAATATATAATAAAATATAATTAAAAGTCAGAAAATTAACCAAGAAGAAACAAACTTGTTTAAAAATATGCTTGACAGTAACTGGAAGCATATGGTATATACTTGTTAGGGTTAGTAATGACTAATCAAAGAAAGAAGGAACTAACCGTATATAGCCAAAATTACTCTTGTTTTTTGTGGTGTTTCGACTAGGGAATGGCGGATGTGTATGGTTCCCTTCGAAACACCATTATTTTTATTTGCCCGAATGGGCAAGAAAGGAGCAATTTATGAAAAAGCTTTTTAAGAAGTTCGCGGCGATTGGTATGGCAGCTATGATGATCATGGCGATGGGAGTAACGGCATTTGCGGCGGAGTCAGAAAAACAGTACAAGGAAATTCCAATTGCGGCTACGCTGTATAAGGATGGAACTTTTGGGACGGATGAACAAGATGAATCAATGGGGAATCCTGCTTTTTCAAAGGGAGGGGTGATGAAAGTCTGGTATACTGTTGATGAAAGCGGTGATGAGATAGTTACTCAGACGCAAATTGTTTTAGATACATCCTCTGTTACATATATGGGATTTATTACCGGATGGATGACTGAATTAAACATTGATGGGGTTCAGTTTGAAACTACCGCAATGGATGGAGACGGCAACATCACACAGTTTACAGGAACATATGATTCTGAAATAGTTCTTGGCCAAGCTTATGATGCAACAGTAAATATAAGTGTTGGTGGTTTTATGCCAATGAATAGTCAGGGCGATATTGTCTTTACAGCACAATAAAATAACTGAACACAATTTTCAGAGTAAACTTATTAAGAAAGATTAGAAGGAGCGATAAGAGATTATTGCTCCTTCTTCTAGGAGATGGGATATGCGTACTAACATTAGTCAATTAAAAAGAATAATAATGATTTTTTTAATGATTGTTATGGTAATTACCGTTTTACCTCCGTCATTTGTGAATGCAAGTACATCAAGTACGACGATAGAGGCAGATCAGAACAATCAAAATCAGGGAAAAAGTATAAAGGAACAACTGCAGGAACTTTTGGACTATGCGTCTACTTTAGATTCTTCGGATTATACGGCGGAGTCATGGTCTCCGGTTAATATACTGTTGACCGGAATCAAAGCTAATATAGATAACGAAGAGATGCTGTCGCAGTATGGGGAACAGTGGTTAAATACACTAAAGCAGAAATTAGATGAGTTGATTCCGATAGAAGATGATAGTTCAGATGATGGTGAAACAGATTTTGAAAAAGGAGTTTATAAAGTTCCAGTAAAGGGATACGGAAATATAAATTACGAAGGTCAAACAGATAGTGCTTTATATCCGTATGGTATGTTGGAAGTGAAAGACAATGGTATAGAACTGACGATCAGATTGCAAGGATATTCTGCTTTTGACAATTTTTTTGTACTTCGTCAAAAATATATAAACGAATATATATCTAGCGATAATAAGAAAGAATATGCTCCTAATGCATCTGGCATAGATGATTCTAATCAATCAAAACAGCAATGGATAGCGGATGGAAGACTTTCGGAAGAAGAAAACGACTATTATATAGATAAGTCTAAGTTTGAAATTGAATTAGATGAAAGTTTAGATTATGCGGATATTACAATACCGTTGGAAAATACATATAATGATACAAGGTATGTAGGGTATCCCGAGTATGTTTCAAGCGATTCTCAGTCGAAAAATATTCGTGGATATTATTTAAATATTGGTTTTGATAGTGCGGAAAAAATACAAATACCGGAGGAGGGAGAATACACATGGAATATCATTGCTGATGCAGGTTCGACTGGTTTAAATATCAGTAATGATGAAACGACAGATAAGATCCAGGCTTTATTAAGTGAAGATGGAATGGCGACTGCTATAGTACAAGGTGATACAGCGACAGTTGAAATGCATTTAAATGAAGATGTCGAAGATGTCAAAATCTTGAAAAAACGAACTTTGTCGGGCTACGCAGGAACATTAAGTGCAAGGTTCAATACAAAGAGTTCAAGAGACAGTGATTATGAAACAGTCGTCCAAGAAAGTAATAAAGTAATCTTTAGCGTTGATTTGTCTTCTTATAAGGATTTAGTATTTGGCAAAAGTATCCTTATATCAGCTAAAACAGAGCAAAAAAATTTATATAGTATAATTTCTTTTGTGACAAGTGGAATAGAGAAATTAAATTTAATAGATAACAATACTGGATTATCTTATGAGACAGATTCTACTAATGTTGCCAAAGAAACAGTATTCAAAGCGACAGAACTTACAGAAGAAAATAGCTCTTATGCAACATATGAAAAGTTTTTTGGAACATCATATGCGGAATGGATGGGCTGGTATACTAAACTGGAAAAAGACGGAAACGAAATACTTCCTAAACGCAACGGGACACTGAGTATACCGTTACCTGCAGGATGGAATACGGAATTAATCCATCTTTTCCGTGTAAATGCATATGGAAATTACGAGGAGCAAGATATAACGATAGAGAATGATGTGATTACAGTACAAGCATCACAGATGGGAACGTATATTTTGTGTGTTGAACGTGATTATTCGACAGATGGTTCACAATTAGAAGATGGAACTTATTCAATTGATGTTGCAGTATGGAATATGATACAAGACCAACCATCTATGGCTGACCAAGGGGTGAAATCGCCTGCAAAATTGGTTGTAAAAAACGGAAAAAAGATTTTATATTTGGAATTTGAAGCAGTAAGCAATTTAAATCTGTCCTCTTACATGACTCATATGTGGGTGTATGGGAGTGATGTGTCATATTCTGAAGCCGGATATCCACAAGGGGATAAATATGCTGTTACAGCCTATGAATATTATCGAAATGATAATAATGATTTTTTGACAGATGATTTTAATAAAGGGAGTTTAAATTATTATCCGAAACAGATTTACTTTGAACTTCCAAATGATGATTCGGAATTCCCGGTTCGTTTTAGAGTACCTGTAATGGATGCTATTGGAGGTGGGGATTTTGCCCAGGATGCTCGTTTCCGAATTGACTATAGTACGGCTAAATTAATTTCAACTGCAACGCCGGATGCGCCGATCAAAGATGCTCTCGGAGAAATGATCTCCATAGCGGAAACGGCTGTCAAAGAAGAATATACTCCGGCAACATGGAGTGTATTAGAAGAAGCATACAAGACAGCTAAGGATGTTTATGAGAAGAATGCCTCCACAGAGGAAATGGAAACGACTTACACTTCTCTCCGTGATGCAGTGGACGCTCTGGAAAAACCGGAGGCAATGGAACTGGAACCAGGGGTTTACACGGTAGAGGACTCTTTTGACCAGGGCGATGGAGTTACACAGACCCGGCTTCTTGTGTCGGAAAATGAGACGAAGGTTTATTTTACCCTGAACGGAGTAAAAGAATTCTATTACTATGATACGGAGAATGCGCAGTATACAGAGCCGGAACTGGAGACCAGCGAAGACGGTGAAGGGAATCAGGTAATAGAGCGGGCGGTTATTACGTATGCGTCAACGCCGTCACTGATATCGGTTAAATATCTGGCGGGGGATAATGAGACAGTTACAGGTTCCCTGACACTGAATGACTGCACGAAGCAGGAAGTGACGAAAGAGGCTCTTGCGGCAGCCCTTGAACAGGCAAACAAAATCATAGAAGCAGCAGCGCAAACTCCGGAAGATTATGACGGAGAAAAAGTAGACGCATTAGTCCAGGCGGTTGCAGCATCCACAAAAGTAAACAGTGACCCGGTTGCAATCCAGACAGAAGTAGACGAACAGGTTTCTGTACTGGAAAAAGCGGCTGCAGAGGCGAGCAGCAATACTGAAGAAGAGCGTACGGCATTAGAAGCAACGATTACGGCGGCAAATAGGGAAGCGGCAAAAGAAGATGTCTATACTGCATCGAGCATCAATGAACTGAAAGATCTGATCGCTTCGGCGCAGGAACTCCTGAATGGAACGCCGACTGCTTCCGAGCTCGAGGCTATGACGCTCCGAATCCAGGCATTCTTGGAAGAGGGGCTGATCCTTAAAGCGGATTTCTCAGAACTTCAGGCACTCTATGACACAGCGGTGAAAACAGCGGAGAACGCAGACGAAAGTTATTCCGGTTATACAAACCTGACTGAGATCATCAAACAGGCAGAAACGATACTGAATAACGGTGATGCGTCACAGAGTGAAGTGGATTCTATGGCAGAAGCCCTTACTCTTGCAATCAGTGCGTTGGACGATTCTGTGGAAAAAGGGGATCTCAGAGGATTGGTAGAACAGGCGGAGAAACTGATCTCAGACGGAAATTATCAAGGATGCACCCAGGCGACACAGGAACTGCTGAATGCCAGCCTCGAGGCGGCCAGGGCGGTTTTGGCTGATCCAGCGGCGACACAGTCTGAAGTAAATAAGCACTACGATATGCTCCAGGCTGCAGATGCGGCTATGGTCAAAGAGAAGACCGGGCTTGCAGATGGAATTTATGAGGCGGATGCAACGATACTCCATGCGGCTGATACAGACGGAACCCAGCTTAGCATGGCAAATTCCGCAGTGGATAAACCGGTGCAGGTGATCGTGGAAAACGGAGTTCCAAAAGCGATCCGCTTAAGTTTCCACGCTCTGACCACTACAGGACTTACAGGATATCTCGGAAATCTGTGGTACTTCCCCGGATACCGTGATGCGGCCGTGCCAAACGGACAGACACCGGTGCAGGCGGAAGTAGAAACATGGTATACCGATGAAGAAATTGGCGAGGATCCTTATGCGGACTACATGGATGGAAAGCAGTATCCAAAATCTATGCTGATCCCCATTGAGTCAGATGGAAACGGTGTTTATTATACGGAATACTGGATCCAGGTATTCGTGCCGGTCATGGAATCCATTAATACCGGAAGCGGAACCCAGTATGCAAGGCTGAAGCTGGAGATCGATGACTGGAGCGATATGAAGCAGATCAGCGGAACTGAAAACGCAGATAAAGAGGAGCTTCAGAAACAGCTTCAGGTATTAAAAGATTTCCTTGAAGCGATTTCCGAAGAAGATGCAGATCCGTCAACAGAGGACTTCCGTACAGAAGATCTGGCAGTGCTCGAAACTGCGATCACAGCCGGAACTGCTGCCGATGAAAATATGAATATCGGTCAGGAGCTTGTGGACAGCACAGTGAAGGCACTTGCCGCAGCAGAAACACTGTTTGCTTCAGAAAGCATTGAATCAGATAAGACTGCGCTGAATGAGGCGATTGCGAAAGCTGAGGAAGCACTGGGCTTAGAAAATGTTGTCTACACAGAGGCGTCCAGACAGAACCTGGAATGGATTTTAAATGCGGCGAAGGTTGTTGCCGGAAATGTGTCGGCGGAACAGGCACAGATCACATGGTGGACCACAAGGCTTGAGCAGGCGGTCGAGAACCTGGCGCTGATCAGCGCGGACAAGACAGAGCTGGCAGCTGCTCTTGAAACAGCGGAAGAAAGGCTGAAAGAGACCGACCTTTACACAGGGGCATCCCTTGACGTCCTAAGAAGTCTGTATGAGAGAGCTCAGGAACTCTATGACAATGCCGGAAGCACCCAAGAAGACATAGATAAATACGTAGCCATGCTGAACTACTACGTGGAAAGCATGGTTCCGGTCCAGGAAGGCGAGACATTCCGGGATGGCCTGTATTCCATGCTGCTGACAGCGTCGAACATGGCAGGAAGGGAAAACTCCTTTACAGATTCCACATTAAATGCACTGAAAGCAGCAATCAAAGCAGCGGATGCTGTATATCAGGATGAGGACGCAACTCAGGCTGAGATCAACGAACAAGCGTCTAAGCTCTATTATGCGATCCTCGCATTGGAAGCTAAACCAGCGGAAACACCCGGAACAGGAACCGGTGACGGCGGAAGCGGCAATGATAACAATGACGACGGCAATAACGACGGAAATACAGATCTTGACATCGAGAACCTTGCCGACGGCGTATACTCCATCTACGGAGAGATGGTGAAGACAGACAAGACTTCCGAATCCATGTCCAATGCGGCGGTCAACCATACGATCAAGCTGTCGGTTGAGGACGGGAAGTATTACATCACTATGAACTTCAACGGCCTTCAGTATGCCGGACAGTACGGCTACTTAAAAGACCTGCAGTATTTCCTGACCGGTTACACCACGAATCAGTACGGCGTACCCCAGGGAGACCTTGCAGACGTGACCATCGATTCCTACCAGACGGACGAGGATGGAAACCGCGTCAGTGATTCCTTCGGAACAGATTATCCGGATTATGTAACCTTTGAACTAATCCCGGAGGCTCTGGAAGACGGTTTTGTACCGCTCCAGGTATTCGTTCCGATCATGGAGTCCATCGCTGACGGCACAGGCACTCAGGCCGTTTATCTGAAGCTTGACTGGAGCAGCCTGAAGCTGACAGAAGCGGATGATCCAGACTTCGAAGATGACGGAAATAATGACAACAATAATAATAACAATAACAATAATGGCAATGGAAACGGCGGTTCCGGCTTAAGTGGTGGCAGCGGACTGGGCAACAATACATTGGGAAGTACTCTTGGCGGCTCCAGCCTCGGCGGTTCCAGTCTTGGCGGCAGCTCCCTTGGCGGCTCCAGCTTAAAAAGCGGTTCCAGCTTGACCGGAGCGTCCAGTGTCAAGACAGACGACATATCTTCCGACATCAGCGGATGGGCGGCGGTACTTGCGATCGGCTGCATGGCTTTGCTGGTGGGCGTTCTGGAGAAAAGGTCACAGAAGAAAAATAAGGGAATGTAAGCCTTTATATCGGCAGGGGCGGCGCATGGAACAGACGCTGCTCCTTTCCGGTTGTAATGATTCCATCCAGAGAAGGAAGCTTCCCGGACGGAACAAGAAAAGAGACAGGAGAAAAGGATGAAATCAGTAAAGAAAATAAGAAAGATTTTTGCCGGCCTGCTTGCAGCCCTTGTGCTGACAGTGACAGGGGCGGGAGCCGGAGCGGTTCCGGTTCTGGCAGCCAGCGGCAATGTTTATACCTGCGTGATCCATCCCTGCTACGCACATCCGGTCACCGGCGTGATCGAAGACTCCGGCGGGGAGGCGTCCTATGCCACAGGCCAGGGGATGGTGGACGGCGCCATTTATACAACCGGTATCCTGGAGCTGACGGACAGCGGGGAATATTACCTGACGATCCGTATGAGCCTGATGGATTACACGTCCAACCACAGCTTCTGGGTGCAGAACGTGGGGGATTCCGGCTGGTCAAGCCCGGCCATCGGCGTGACAGGCAACGGGACAGATGACAACGGTGCTACGGCAGACATCTGTATGCAGGTGCCAAGCGAGAACTGCGTAGTCAGGGGCTCCATGTATGTGGAACCTATGGGAAGGGACGTGATCTTCTATCTGTATCCCAGTGATTACACGGCAGGAAACAATACAAATATGAATGCGACGATCGTGACAGAAGCCTCCGGAAGCGGCGGGACAGCGACAACCAGCGGCTCGGGGAGCACAGGCACAGAAAGCGGGACGAGCGGCTCCGGCAGCACGAGTACCGGAAGCGGCAATGCCAGCCTGTCCGGTTCCTCTCTTCAGAGCGGTTCCGGGTTATCAGCCTCCGGCTCTTCAGATACGGAGGCTGGAGACGGCAGTACGGAAGCGCCTGCACTGTCCAGTTCCATTGACGAAGCAGCCCAGCCGACTCCGTCTACCGATACAGAGTTAAATGACGCCCGGGGATTAAGCCTGTCAACGGGAGCAGACGCATCCGAAGAGGCGGAAGAGACGGGAAGTTCCGGCGGGAGCAGCGCATTTGCCATCGGAGCGGCAGCCACGGTCTCCGGGCTGATCCTGATGGGGACAGCGGCGGTGATCGTCTATTTCTTCCGGAAGAACTGGAAACGCTGGGGCGGAGGTTACGATGATGATGAAGCATAACTGGATCAAAAGAAACAAGAGGCTCTCGGCCCTGGCTGCCTGCGCAGCTCTCTCCTGCAGCCTGCTTGCAGGGTGTGTGGATCAGAGCGGCGGGGATGCGGGAGAAGGAACGGCGGACGGCAGCGCTTCTTCTCAGACGGAAAGTGTGGAGACCATGTTGGAGATCACGGATCCGGAGGAGAAAGCCGCCGTAGAAGCGGCAAAGGCAAAGGTGCAGGGAATGGAGGGGGAGCCCAGGATCATTGCTACCTCCCCTTCCACGGCTGAGATCTGCGACCGGCTGGAGCTGGACCTGGTGGGTGTGTGCTCCAGTTCCATTTCAGAGCTGCCCGAGCGATATGCAGAAGCGGAAGAGGTGGGGACCGCCATGGCCCCTGATATGGAGATCGTGGCGTCCCTGGATCCGGACTGGATCTTAAGCCCTGCCACCCTCCAGGCCGACCTGCAGCCCAAATACGAAGCCATCGATACGGACTGGGCATTTCTAAACCTGCGGAGCGTCCAGGGCATGTACCGCTCCATCCAGGAGCTGGGCGAGATCTTCGGCAGGGAAGAGCAGGCGCAGGACATGGTGGATGAGTTTACAGAATTTTATGAAGATTACAAGGATACTAATGAAGGGAAAGAAGCACCGAAAGTGCTGATCCTCATGGGACTGCCCGGCAGCTATATCATTGCCACCGAAAATTCCTATGTGGGAAGCCTGGTGGAGCTGGCAGGGGGCGAGAACGTCTACGCCGGGACAGACCAGGAATTCCTGACAGTCAATACCGAGGACATAAAGACAAAGGAGCCGGATGTGATCCTGCGGGCGGCACACGCCCTGCCGGATCAAATCGTGGAGATGTTCAATGAAGAGTTTGCCACAGACGATATCTGGCAGCATTTCGATGCAGTGAAGAATGAACGGGTGTATGACCTGACCTATGAGTACTTTGGCATGAGCGCCGATTTCGACTACCCGGAAGCGCTGGAGGAACTGCAGCCTATGCTCTATCCGGAGAGCGAAGAGGATCAGGAAAAGGCCAAAGAGAACAGCGAGAACGCCGCAAAGGCAGCCGAAGAGAGCGAAGCCTCCGAGAAGGTAGACGAAGAGACACTGCAGGAGATCACGAAGTAAGGAGGGAGAGCCATGAGTGAAGACAGAGACTTAAGACAGGACGGCAGCCTTACGGATCCGGTGGTTCCAGATTCCGGGAAGCAGGACCGGAGCAGAAAGAAACGAAAGACAGCCCGGGCGGCGGCCGCCTTTATTATAACAGGGATACTGCTGGCGGTGCTGATTGTCCTGTCCGTCAATATCGGGAGCTTGAAGGTCTCCCCCTCGGAGCTGTTCCGGGGACTGTTTATCGAGCGGATCGACGATGTGGCGGCCATCTACGACCTGCGTTTCCCGAGGATCGTGATCTCCCTGTTCGCAGGGGCGGCGGTGGCGGTCTCGGGCGTCCTTTTCCAGGCGGTGCTGAAGAATCCGCTGGCGGACCCGGGGATCATCGGCATTTCCAGCGGCGCAGGTTTTGTGGCGGTACTGATCACGGCATTTCTTCCGGCCCTTTACTTTTTTACCCCGCTGTTCGCATTCGCCGGCGGCGTGCTGGCCTTTTTCCTGGTGTACAGCCTGTCGTGGAAAGGAGGCTTAAGTCCGCTGCGCATCATTCTGACCGGCGTGGCAGTGAGCGCCATGTTTACCGGTCTTTCAGACGCCCTGAATTCCATGAGCGGAGGAAATTCTTCCGGCGTGGCGTCCATCGTGGAGGGGAATATCACACAGAAGACATGGGAGGACGTGCAGACCCTGCTCCCCTATGTGATCGCAGGGCTGATCCTTGCGCTTTTGTTTACAAAGATTTGCAACTTGATGTCTCTGGAGGACAAGACGGCCAGAAGCCTGGGTGTCAATGTGAACCTGATGCGGATCCTGATCTCCCTGGTGGCGGTGCTCCTTGCCAGCATCTCCACAGCGGTGGTGGGAGCCATCAGCTTCCTGGGGCTGATCGTGCCACATATCGGGCGGCTGCTGGTGGGCAGCGACCATCGGGCGCTGGTACCCTTCTCCATGCTGGCGGGAGCCTTTACCTTCCTACTGGCGGATACCATCGGCCGGACCGTGGCGGCGCCCTACGAAGTATCGGCGTCCATTGTCATGAGCGTGATCGGCGGACCGTTCTTTATCATTCTGTTAAGGAGGTCGAAGAAGTATGCAGCCTGATATGAAACAGATGAAACCTGACAGCGCCGAGTCCAGAGAAGCGGTGCAGCCGGTACAGAAGCCAGCCATGGAAGTGCGGGACCTGTTCTTTTCCTACGGGAAGAATAAAGTCTTAAAGGGAACATCCTTTACCATAGAAGAAGGGAAGATCACCACCATCATGGGAGCCAACGGGTGCGGGAAATCCACCCTGTTCAACCTGATGACCAAAAACCTCTATCCCAGGAAAGGGAATATCTTCCTCCATGGGAAGAACATCCAGAACCTGGGGCTGAAGGATTTTGCCAGGCGGGTATCCATCGTCCATCAGTATAATTCCTCTGCGGACGACATTACGGTAGAGCGGCTGGTATCCTTTGGCCGCACGCCCCATATGAAGATGATGCAGGGGCACAGCGACGAGGATGAGAAGCTGATTCAGTGGGCCATGGAAGTGACCAATGTCCTGAAATACCGGGACAGGGAAGTGAGCCGCCTCTCCGGCGGCCAGCGCCAGAGGGTGTGGATCGCCATGGCTCTGGCACAGAACACGAAGATCCTGTTCCTGGACGAGCCAACAACTTATCTGGATATCCGTTACCAGATCGAGATTCTGGAGCTAGTAAAGAAGCTGAACCGGGAGTATGGGATCACCATTATCATGGTGCTCCATGACATCAACCAGGCAATCCACTTCTCAGACCGGATCATCGGACTTAAGGACGGGCAGGTGACCGCCCAGGGCGCGCCGGATGCGGTGATCACAGAGGAATGCATCCGGGAACTGTACGGGATCTCCCTGGGAGTGACCACCATTGAAGGAAAGAAATTTGTCCTGACTGTGTGACGGCTCGCAGCGTCGGGAACAGAAATAGGAGTGAAACAAAATGAAGAATAAGAATCCATTACGGATCTTCTGGATACTGCTGGGCTTTCTCTGCCTGGGGCTGGGGGCGGTGGGCATTGTTCTGCCGATTCTCCCCACCGTGCCCTTTTTCATGGCCACGGTGTTCTGCTTTGCGAAAAGCTCAAAGCGGCTCCACGACTGGTTCATCGGAACGAATCTTTATAAAAAGCATTTGGACAGCTTTGTGAAGCAGAGGGCCATGACTATGGAGACGAAGCTGCGGATCGTGGGAACCGTGACCGTGGTGATGGCGGTGGGATTCCTGATGATGAGCAAAGTCCCGGTGGGAAGGATATGCCTTGCCATTGTGTGGGTGTGTCATCTGCTGTATTTCTTCCTGCGGGTAAAGACAATCCGGCCGGGAGAAGCACAGGCGGCAGAGTAAAGGGAGTGCAGGATGATCAAGAAAAGATTAGTGGACTTATTGTCCCATGCAAAAAAATATATTGTATATCAGGTGGCATGGAATTGTCTTTCCCTGCTCTGTCAGATCGTCATGATCTACTGTGTGTCCATGCTTCTGGAGCGGGTCCTGTTCTGGGGAGTGACGACTGGGGAGGCGGCCCGCTTCGGCGGGATTGCTGTTCTGGCTATGGCGCTGCGCTTTGTCTGTGACCGGGGAGCTTCCAGGGCGTCCTACTATGCGTCCGTGGATGTGAAGAGAATCCTGCGGGATAAGATTTATGAAAAGCTTCTGCGGCTGGGCGCAGCCTACCGGGAGAAGGTCACGACCTCCGAGGTGGTGCAGATGGCGGCGGAAGGCGTGGAGCAGCTGGAGACCTATTTCGGGAAATATCTTTCCCAGCTCTTCTACAGCCTGCTGGCACCGGTGATGCTGTTCCTCGTGCTGTCTTTCGTGAACTGGAAGGCAAGCCTTGTCCTGCTCATCTGTGTGCCCCTGATCCCCATATCTATTGTGGCGGTGCAGAAGTTCGCAAAACGTCTTCTCAATAAATACTGGGGCATCTATACGGAGTTGGGAGACAGCTTCCTTGAGAACCTGCAGGGGCTGACTACGCTGAAGATCTATCAGTCGGACGAACTGAAAGCACAGGAGATGGATGCGGAATCCCAGCGGTTCCGACAGATCACCATGAAGGTGCTGACCATGCAGCTCAACTCCACGAGTGTGATGGATATTATCGCATACGGCGGGGCAGCCGTGGGCATGATCGTGACTCTTTCCCAGTTCATACAGGGGAACTTAAGCGTACACGGCGCCCTGATGCTGATCCTGCTGGCGTCGGAGTTTTTTATCCCCTTACGTCTCCTCGGTTCCTTCTTCCATATCGCCATGAACGGCATGGCGGCAAGCGATAAGATCTTCGCCCTTCTGGACCTGCCGGAACCGCCGGAGAAGACGGAAACCCTGGAGGGAAAGGAGATGGATCTGGTATTTACCGATGTCCATTTTGCTTATGAAGCGGACCGTGAGATCTTGAAGGGCGTCAGCATGGAATTTCCGGCGGGAAGCTTTACTTCCATCGTGGGGACTTCCGGCTGCGGCAAGAGCACGGCGGCGGCCATTCTGATGGGAAGAAATCAGGGATATCAGGGTAGTGTGACCATCGAGGGAAAGGAACTTTCTCAGATCCGGGAGGACAGCCTGATGGAGCACATCACCCTGGTCAGCCATAACAGCTATCTCTTCAAAGGGACAGTGGAAGAAAACCTGCGGATGGGAAAGCCGGACGCATCAGAGGAAGAGATGGAGGAGGCTCTGCGGAAGGTGAACCTGTGGGGCTTCCTTTCCTCACAGCAGGGGCTCACAACGCCCCTGTCGGAAAAAGGAGGGAACCTCTCCGGCGGCCAGTGCCAGCGTCTGGCCATCGCCCGGGCGCTGCTTCACGACACGCCGGTCTATATCTTTGACGAGGCCACCTCGAACATTGACGCGGAGAGCGAGGAGATGATCATGGACGTCATCCATACGCTGGCGAAGACAAAGACCGTGATCCTGATCTCTCACCGTCTGGCAAACGTGGTCGGTTCAGACCGGATCTATATGATGACGGACGGACGGATCCCAGAGACAGGAAGACATGAGAAGTTGATGGAACAGGACGGAGAATACGCAAAGCTCTATCGTTCTCAGATGGAACTGGAGCAGTACGGAAAGGAGGCGGCAGTATGAGCGGAGAAATGAATCGTGAAGCCATGGGTGCAGGGACGGCCAGGGAAACGGCGCCCCGTAGGCGCAGCGGCATCCGGATCATGGGGCAGCTGATCGGTCTGGTGCGTCCCCTCCTGCCGGTCATGCTCCTTGCCATCGTGCTCGGTACAGTGGGCTATCTGTGCGCCATCTTCCTGACGATCCTGGCCGGATACGGGCTGATGCATACGCTCCTCGATGCGGCCATGGAAGCTCTGGGGCTTGGGATAGAAGCGTCCGGCGTCGGATTTTTCCTCGGAATGGAAACCGGCACCCTGTTTCTTGTACTGGTCGTGATGGCAGTGATGCGGGGGATCTTCCACTATGGGGAGCAGTACTGCAACCACTTTATCGCCTTTAAGCTGCTGGCCATCATCCGGCACAAGGTGTTTGCGACCTTGAGGAAACTCTGCCCGGCGAAGCTGGAGGGGCAGGATAAGGGGAACCTGATTTCGGTGATCACCTCAGACATCGAACTTCTGGAAGTGTTCTATGCCCATACCATTTCGCCCATCGCTATCGCCATCCTGACTTCCCTGGTCATGGTGCTCTTTATCGGGCATTTTTCCATCCCGGCGGCCATTTTAGCGCTGATCGGATATATGACTGTGGGAGCGGCTATCCCTCTGTTCTTCGGAAAAAGAGGAGCGGATAAAGGGATGGAATTCCGCACCGGTTTCGGGGATCTGAACAGCTTTATCCTGGATTCCCTCCGGGGACTGGATGAGACCATTCAGTACGGGCAGGGAGAGAAAAGGCGGAAAGACATGGCGGAGCGCTCCGATGAACTGGGCAGGATGCAAAAAGAACTGAACCGTCTGGAGGCGTCCCAAAGATCGGTGACGAACCTGGCAATCCTGCTGTTTTCCTTTGCCATGCTCTTTCTGATGATCGGGCTGCGGCAGACAGGGGGCGTGGATCTGACCGGGATGCTGGTGGGAACCATCGCCATGATGGGATCCTTCGGCCCGGTGACGGCCCTTTCCAATCTGTCCAACAACCTGAACCAGACCCTTGCCAGCGGGGAGCGGGTTCTTTCCATTCTGGAAGAAACGCCCCAGGTGGAGGAAGTATCCGGCATGGAAGAGGTCTCCTTTACCGATGCGGAGGCGGACAATGTGGACTTTTCCTATGAAGAGGAACAGATCCTGAAGGATTATACGATCAGGATCCCGAAAGGGAAGATCGTGGGGATCCACGGAGCCAGCGGTTCCGGCAAATCCACGCTGCTGAAACTTTTGATGCGGTTCTGGGACGTACAGGGCGGACAGATTAAACTATCCGGCCGGGACGTGCGGGGGATCAACACAGAGAATCTCCGGCGGATGGAATCCTACGTTACCCAGGAGACCGTCCTATTCCACGACTCTATTGCAAATAACATCGCCGTGGGGAAACATGGGGCGTCCAGGGAAGAGATCATGGAAGCGGCGAAGAAGGCATCTATCCATGACTTTATCCTGACCCTTCCGAAGGGCTATGATACGGAGGTGGGCGAGCTGGGCGATACCCTGTCCGGCGGTGAGAAACAGCGGATCGGGATCGCCCGGGCATTCCTCCACGACGCACCCTTTATTCTTCTGGACGAACCTACCAGTAACCTGGACTCCTTAAATGAGGGCATGATCCTGAAAGCTCTGAAAGAAGGGTGGGGAGATAAGACGGTGCTGCTGGTGTCCCACCGAAAATCCACCATGAACGTGGCGGATGTGGCGTACCGGATGGATAATGGAAGGCTGTCATAGGGCTGTAGTTCACTGCAGCTGGAGACGGTAAAAGAGCGATACATCAGAAGACAAGGAGAAAAATATAGGAATATGACAGGACACAGATGGAGGCGGACGGCGGCGTTCCTACTGGCAGGAGGGATGCTGCTGTCTCAGGGAGGATATGTGTATGCGGCAGAGCAGGAACCGGCGGAGATGATAACTGCAGAGCAGGAAACCGGCGCTGTCTCTGAAGCGGCGCCTGTGACAGAAACGGTACCGGAAGAAGTTACCGCTTCTACAGAGGAAGCACCGCTGTATGCGCTGGATGCTTCCAGCGCATCCGTCCAGGTTTCAGATACGGTGTGTGCCATGATCCATGACGGGACCGTATATCTGGACGAAGCCAGCGGGTATCTGCGCAGGACTGTAGACGGGAGCTGTGTAGATCCGGTGTCTGGAGAGGCTTTCCCGGAAGAGGAAGCCCCACAGCCAGCCCTGGAGGAAGACGGGGAAGCTGGCGCAGATGACGGGCAGGGAGAACCGGAGGATCCAGAGACAGCGGGAAATCGGCAGGAAAACGGAGAAACCGGTGATATTGAGGAGGAAGATGCATCAGATACCCCGGGATCCGGCACGGAACCGGAGAAAGAGAACGGCGGGACAGAAGACGGAAACGAGCCGCCAGAAGAGCAGATGCCGGAAGATGCACAGACGGAGGTGACACAGCCAGAGCCGGAAGACATCCAAAAAGATGAAGGACAACCTGAGACGGAAGCCCCCCGGGCTGAAGAAGGAACCGGCGCTTCGGACAGGGAGTCTCTGATCCAGGGGGCGCAGATCGTACAGGCGCCGGTGATCGTTGATGATTTCCGTTTCTGGACCGTGGCGAGAAAATATGGCTTTGCAAAGGAGGATCTCTATATCCGGGAAGAGGTTCCAGAAGATACGCCTGCACTGAACGCCACTTCTCTGGATGAGGAAGTACGGGCGGTCGGATACCTGAAGCAGGACGGGCTGGTCTATATCCTGAAAGAAGAGGAAAACGGCTGGCTTTACGTGGAGTCCGGAACAGTACGGGGATTTATTAAAGCGGATGAAATCCGCACAGGGGAAGAGGCACAGAAGATCCTGGAAGTATATCAGCAGGAGGCAAAGCAGAAAGCAGAAAAGATGGGGCAGGAATACAGCGGTATTGAGATTGCGGCGCCCATAGCGGAAGCGCTGGTATCCCCTGCGGACAATGAAGCATACGCCTGGCTCCGGGCAACGGTAAGCCAGACCGTGATTGCAAAAGAATATGCCCTTGCGTCTGTTTCCGGTCTTAATATCCGGGAAGGAAAAGGAGAAGATACGGACGTTGTTGGCACGATGGAGGAAGGCGCTCTCTGCTATATCATCGCAGATAGAGCGGATGACTGGGTCTATGTGGAATCCGGTGATGTGCGCGGATTTGTCAGCAGCAGCTATCTTGAGACCGGCGATGATGTCACAGCCCGTGTGGAGGCTGCCGGGGAGGAAAGTTTTCCGGCTGCCAGTGAGACTGTCAAGCCGGAGGAGAACGATGCGCTCTACTATACGCTCACTTCTGTGAAGTCAGGTGTGCCAGGCGGCGAGGTGCGGCAGTCCCTCCTTACGTTTGCTTCCCAGTTTATCGGGAATCCTTATGTCTGGGGCGGCACCAGCCTCACCGATGGTGCGGACTGCTCCGGTTTTGTCCAGAGTATTTACCGGGAATACGGCTATGAGCTGCCAAGAGTGGCTGCGGATCAGGCTTATGCAGGTACACAGATCCCGGTAGAGGATGCATTGCCGGGAGACCTCGTTTTTTACGCAGATGACAGTGGGGATATTTACCATGTGGTGATCTATGCCGGCGACGGGAAAACGATTGAGGCGCAGAGCGGAAAAACCGGGATCGTGCAGGGAACCCTTGATACGGCAGACGCTGTGTGGGCGGTACGTCTTTTGGAAGACAGCGCATTATCGTATGGTGCCGGAGATATCAGTGAAGTGAACGCTTCCACAGATATGTATGGTGAGAACCTGGGTGTTTTTGACCTGACCTACTACTGTGCCTGTGAAATCTGCTGCGACGTGGAGACCGGGGTCACAGCTACCGGAACACCGGTAGTAGAGGGCAGGACCATCGCGGTGGATCCTTCCGTGATTCCTTATGGGACACAGGTCATTATCAATGGACATGTGTTTACTGCGGAAGACTGTGGCGGTGCAGTCAAGGGAAATCACATTGATATCTATGTGAACGACCATCAGACGGCGCTGGAACTGGGAAGAAACCAGGCAGAAGTGTATCTGGTGAAATAGAGGAAGCATTCCGGAAACGGAAAATGATTTCCGGGATGCCGATCATTTGGCGGCAGGATCTTTCATTTGGGAGGTGGAAGATTATGGAACTGGGACAGTCCTTGGAGGATTATCTGGAAGCCGCTTATCGGCTTTCAAAAAATCAGGATGTGCGGAATATTGACATCGCCCTGCTTCTGGGAAGATCAAAGCCCAGCGTATCTGTGGCTGTGAAAGAACTGATGGAAAAGGGTTATGCAAAAAAGGATAGCCGGGGCAACATCATCCTGACTGAAAAAGGAAGAAAAATGGCAGAGAAAGTCTACGGCCGCCACCTGTATTATACGAAACTATTGATCGCCGCCGGGGTGGACCGGGAGAGGGCGGAGTATGAAGGATGCCGGATGGAGCATATCCTGTCTGACGACAGCCATGAAAAACTAAAAAAATTTATTGGACCATTATAGAAAATAAAATGGAAAAGGATCGGATGAAAGAATTCCGGTCCTTTTCTTTTGTCAAAAAAATAACTTCTGTATAGAAGAAAACATTGGATCCCGTATTCTTACTGTCTGGAGATACGGAAAATTACGATCCAAAGTATCCGGAATCCAGGAACCGCTATGTCACTATGGTACTTGGTGCAAGGCAATCACCAGAGAAACATTGTTCGGCATCCTTTGGGAAAATTCTGCTGAACCGGATATTATGGAATCTGTAAATTGCGATAACAGTCTTATATTCTACCTGTGATGTAGAGAAAAATCTACATGGTGCGTAATGGTGGAAAGCGCCGGATACATTTATAATTTAATGTACCGAAAGGAGAAACTGTTGGAGAACAGAGATTTTATCATAATCGGAGAAAATATCCGGCGATTGCGCAAAAGTAATAATTATACACAGGAGTATCTTGCAGAGAAACTTCATATTTCCTCAAATCATGTATTTGCCAAAGGTTTATAGGGGAAAGAAGAGAAGAACTCAAAGAAAATATTCATTGGAACAGAAACAGATCAGACTGGTCGCTGACCAGATCGAAATGCTGATCCAGGCCACCAACGGGCATACTCTTGTGCTTTTTACCTCTTATACGATGATGGGAAGCGTTTATCGGGTACTCAGGGGAAAAACCAATGTTCCAATACTGCGCGTATGGAAAGATTCCCAGCGAGTGATCCGGGAATTTAAAGATCAGAAGAATGCAGTCCTGTTCGCAGCAGGATCCTGTTGGGAGGGCGTGGACTTCCCCGGAGATATGGTGTCTTCGCTGATCCTTGTGCGGCTGCCTTTTCCGGTGCCGGATCCGATGCGGGAAGCAGAACGTGAGAAATACGATAGTCTGCAGGAGTACATTCACCAGATTATTGTTCCGGATATGCAGTTGAAGCTGCGGCAGGGATTCGGCAGAGCCATCCGGACAGAGACGGATACCTGCGTTGTGTCCATTCTGGATGGCAGGGCAGCGCCGGGAGGACGATACCATCAGGCAGTATTGGAGGCTTTACCCGAGTGCCGGATGACGGAGCAAATTGCGGATGTGGAGCAGTTTATCCGGGAGCGGAAAGGCATTGAATATTATATGTAAAAGCGGCGTTAGGATCAGCTAGAAAGATTGGTGGTTCTGCTTGCTTTTCAGAAAATAGATTGGTGGTATTGGTGAATAGCTTGTTTCACATGAAGTGGGTATACTGTGTATAGCGTCAGAGAAAGGAGAGAGGCCCGTGAGACGATACGAAGTTGGAACAGTAAAAGACGGAACCGTGAGATACTATTTCGTCCGGGAAAAGGAGACACTTGCAATCGAGCCTCTGACAGCCAAGTACCTGAAGCATTATATCAGCAGCAACCATTCACCCAACACGGCAAGGAGGGCGGCATATGCCCTGTGCTTCTATCTGGAATATCTGAATGAGAAGCGGATGAAACTTACGGAACCCTATGATTTATCCTTTGATGAGCAGTATCAGCACTTCACAGGATTTCTTTCCTGGCTGAAACGGATTCCTTACAAAATTGAAGACGAGAAGATCCCGAGGAATAAAACCTGTAACGCATATTTAAAAGATGTGTTCAGGTTTTATTCTTTTATTGAGAGTGAGTATCCGGATACCGGTTATCTCAAAGTATTGTCCTATCAGCAGACCGTGGCCGTGAATGCGGTGGGAGTAAGGAAGACCCTGCGGTATCGGACATTCAAAGGCTACCTGAAAGACGAGGAACGCGATGTCCGGGCAGCGAGCCAGGAAGAAGTCCTGGACACGCTGAAAGCCTGTACGAACTGTCGGGATCAACTGCTGATCCTGATGATGGCGGAACTTGGCTTCCGGCTGGGTGAAATCCTGGGGATTGATTACACAAAGGATATCGACTACGAGACCCATGAAGTGAAAGTAAGGTTCCGTTCCGATAATGAGAATGAGGCAAGAGCAAAGAATGCAGAAGAAAGGCGGGGAAAACTCAGTGAGGATACCTTCCTGTTCCTGCTTCATTACATCAGCGAATACCGGGAACTGTTGCAGTACCAGACCTTTCTTTTTATCAATATCGCAGGCGACACCAAAGGGAAGCCGTTAAAAGCAGCCTCAGTGTATGACATGTTTGAGAGGATGGAAGCAAAGACCGGGGTGAAACTGACGCCCCATATGATCCGCCGTTACTTCGGAAATCTCCGGTATGAATCCGGCTGGGCGCTGGAGCTGATCAGTTACGCATATGGTCACCGGCATCTGGAGACGACAAAAGATTATCTGGATATCATAGACAGCAGGCTGATCGATGCCAGCAACCGATTCTATGAAGAGACAAAAGACATTTACGGAGTGAATGGACTGCTGCGCAGGAGGTGAGAAAAGTGCCGGCTTATCAACTACATATTGCAGACCAACAGGAAATCCGGCAAGAAGAGCAGAGAAGAAAAGAATTAAGGGATGAACTGGAGAAATGCACCCAGGTAAACGGAACTTTCCGCAATAAGATCTACCCATTCCTTGTAAGCAGTCTGGTATTTGGAACGGATCCATATCGCAGGGGAGCGGATCAACGAGAGTAATCCCGCTGGCTGCCTTGTATTCGAAGATGTGAAGAACAGAGAGAACAGAGAACTGCTGAAACGGTATATGAAATATCTGATCGCAGTATCCGATTTGTCAATCAGTAACATCCGGGGCAAAAGCATGTACCTACGGAACTATCTGAAATTTTTAGATAGGGAGAAACTGACTGTGGGAGAACTGACCAGAGAGATCTTTGAGATTTATATCAATCAGATGCTGGACAAAGACCTGGAACCTAAAAGCTTTAATACAGAACTTCTGGCAGTCACACAGTTCTATAATTTCCTGTTGGTTCGGGGTGAAGTCAGTCACATGCCATATCGGCCTAATGACTACATACAGAAGAATTTTGATATCCATCATGACCGAAGTGTGGAGGCAGGCGTTAGCGAAGAAATCATCTTAAAACTTCGGTATTTCCCGGAACATCTCAGACTGATGTACCTGCACTTGTGGGGAATCGGCCTGAGAGCCAGCGAAGTTTGTACGCTAAAAGGAGATGCCTATGAATGGGATGGCAGGGATGCATGGATCAAGGTCTGGCAGACAAAGATGCGGAAATACAAGAGAGTTCCCATTCCGGAGATGCTGTACCGGCTGATGAAGGTGTACATCAAAAAATATGATATTGGTGCAGACGACTATCTGTTCCCGAACAGCAAAGGCGGAGCATTCCGCTACGGAACCCTTCGATCCCAGATGCTGCGGTACTGTGAAGAAAATCAGATCCACGGTGGGGAATATATTTTTCGCTCCCATGACTACCGGCATAATGTGGCCACAGAATTTTATGATAATGGCGTGCCCTTATCCAGTGTCAGAGACTACCATGGACATACCTATGATGAGATGACGCTGATGACCGGGCTTATCGCCAATGTGGAGGGACTGGACTTTGACTCCCTGAAGAAAGAGGGCGGGATCATGGGCATTTTTAAGAAGGCGGAGTCCAAAGTGAAGAAATTCCTCATGCAGTACGAGAAGCTGGAAGTCCAGGTGGACAGGATCGAGGGCAAACTGGAGGAGGCCCGGATGGAGATGCTCAAAGACATCGGCATGCTGGATGCTATGTATGAGAAAAACCTGTCCTACTTCCGGCAGCTTCAGCTCTACATTGTGGCCGGAGAGGAGAAGCTGCAGGAGTTGCGGGAACAGACGCTTCCCTCCCTGCGGGCCGAGGCCGAGAGGAGCGGTGATCCCATGAACGCCCAGATCGTTCGGGACTTTGAGGACACGGTGAACCAGTTTGAGAAGAAGATCCATGATCTGAAGACAAGCCGGACCATCGCCATCCAGACGGCCCCGCAGCTCCGGCTTGTACAGAACAATGACAAGCTTCTGGCTGACAAGATCCAGACGGCGATCCAGGAGACTATCCCCCTGTGGAAGAGCCAGATGGTCATGGCGCTGGGACTGTACCGGCAGCAGGAGGCTCTGAAGCTGCAGCGAAATATTACCGATACGACGAACCAGCTCCTTTTGCAGAACTCGGAGAAGCTCAGGCAGAACACCCTGGACGTGGCGAGGGAGTCAGAGCGGAGCATCGTGGATATCGCGACGCTGAGGAAGGCAAACGAGAACCTGATCAGCACCATGAGCGAGGCGGATCCTATACAGCAGGATCCGTCTTTTTTTTGGCTGTGTCTGTTGAGCTCCTCACCACCAGGCTGGCGTGGAGCAGCAGAGTGCCGATGGCCACATGGTTCATCAGGCTCTCCAGGGCATAATACCCGCTTTTCCCAAGCTGTACCCGCTCCTGGCGCACGGTGGTGAGGGGCGGGGAGGTGTAGGCACAGATGGGAAGGTCGTCAAAGCCGATGATGCTTACATCGGCTGGGACACGAAGGCCCATCTGCTGGCACTGTACAAGAGCTGCGTTGGCGATCTGATCGTGGCTGCAGATGACGGCTGTAACACCCAGCTTTAAAAGACGGGGCAGGTGTTTCTCCATGCACTGGGAGATGTAGTAGGAAGCCCCGGCATAGGTGGGATCCGTCTTCAGACCATTCTGGCGGAGGGCTGCAAAGAAGGCTTTGTGCCGCACCTGCATGATGTGGGAACCAAGAGCGTGGCTTAAGTACCCGATCTTCTTGTGTCCCAGCTTCTTCAGGTGGGCCACAGCCAGCTCCATGCCCTCGTTGTTGTCAACTCCCACGTAGGCGATGTGGGGATTGGCCATGACGTAGTTGTCGTAGAGGACAGTGGGGGTGTGGCTTGTGTGGAAATCTTTCATCCAGGGATCGCTTAAGGAAAATCCCAGAACAAAAGAGCCCAGGTAATCGTTCTTCAGCATGAAGGCGTCGTAGGAGGAGCTTTTCTGCAGCTTTTCTGTCACCGGGACGATATCTACGGTATAGCCGGCCGGCTCGGCCATCTGCCGGAAGCCCAGGATGATTTCGTAGCCGAACTGGTGGGGTTCCTGGTATTCCATATTCTCTATAAGGATGCAGAGCTTCCGGATGCCGCCGGGGCGGCGCAGTTTGGAGTATCCCATCTCCACCGCTGTCTCCAGTACACTTTTTTGTAAAGTTTCGCTGATGTCGGATGCACCGTTGAGAGCTTTGGACACTGTTCCCTTGGAAATGCCCAGCCTGTCGGCAATATCCTGTATTGTAGCCATTTTTCCGGCCCCCCTTTTATGTGGAAATAGATGTATTTATTATAGAGGAAAGTTTCGTGGAAATCAATGTGATATTGCGTAAAAACACAATAAGTTTCGGCGAGTTTAGAAAAGAGAGGATAAGGCATATTGTGAAAATGCATAAAAATCTGGAACACAATCTATGAAAAACATACAATTCAAAGAAAACGCACAATATTTTTGTTGACGAGGTGAGACAAATAGAGTATGCTGTTAAAAGAACGAAACAATACGAAACTTTTAAAGAAATGGAGATGAAGTGATGATGAAAAGAGGGTTGGCTCTGCTGCTCACAGCAGGGCTGCTGGCAGGACTGACCGGATGTGCCGCCTCGGGAGATGATGCTTCCGATGGCGCGGAAAAGGTCCGGCTTATGGTATGGTCTCCGTCCAATGACCAGTCAAAGGACAGCGGAGAATGGCTTCAGACAATGTGCGAGAGGTTTGCGGATGAGCATCCTGAGTGGGACATTACATTTGTCTACGGTGTGGCCGACGAGGCCAGCGCTGCCGGGCAGGTGTCCCAGGACCCGGAGGCCAGCGCGGATGTGTTCATGTTTGCCAACGACACGTTAACCACCATGACGGACGCCAATGCACTGGCGAAATTCGGCGGAAAGTACAGAGATGAGATCGAGTCAAACAACTCGGAGGAGGTTATCGCGTCCCTGACCATGGACGACAACCTCTACGGCGTGCCTTTCACCACCAACACATGGTTCATGTACTACGACAAATCGGTATTTTCCGAGGAGGATATCAAGAACCTTGACACCATGCTGGAGAAGGGAGTGGTATCCTTCCCCTTCACAAACTCCTGGTATCTGCCGGCCTTCTATATCGGCAACGGCTGCACCCTGTTCGGAGACGGTACTGATGAGGACGCAGGCGTGGATTTTGGCGGTGAGAAAGCACAGGAAGTGACGGATTATCTGATCGATCTGGAGAGCCATCCGAATTTCCGCATCGACGCCGACGGTTCCGGTATCGCGGGACTCCGCGACGGCAGCATCAACGCCATGTTCTCCGGATCATGGGACGCCAACGCGGTGAAGGAAGCGCTGGGCGACAATATGGGGGTTGCCTCTCTGCCTTCCTACACGCTGAACGGGAAAGAAGTGCAGATGATGGCTTACGCCGGATCCAAGGCCATTGGTGTCAATCCAAACTGTGACAACATGGTGGCGGCCATCGAGCTGGCTGTGTTCCTTGGATCTGAGGAGGCGCAGCAGGCACACTACGAGATGTGCAGCGTCATCCCCTGCCACACGGAACTGCTGGAGCAGCCGGATTTTGCCGGGGACGAGCTTGTGGCTGCCCAGAACAATACATTTGAAAACACGTCCATCCTTCAGCCTTTTGTGTCTAAGATGAACAACTGCTGGACGCCTGTGGAGAACATGGGCAAGGGTATCCGAAACGGAAACATTACCCACGACAACGCGGCGGAGCAGACCGAAGAGATGAACGATGCAATGAACAGTGATGGAATTTCATAACAGAAGGCAATGAGGTGACGAGGATGGGAATTATAAAAAAGAAAGTAAATGATTTTCCGACTCCCTATACATGTACGAGAGCCATCAGAGAGGGCGGTATGGAGACAAAGCTCTCCATGGTCCTCATGGGATTTGGAAATATTATGCACGGACAGATCATAAAAGGATTGATCTATCTGGCCGTGGAAGTGGCATACATTGTGTTTATGGTGGTAAACGGGGCCGGCTTTCTGGCCATGCTCCCCTCCCTGGGTTCCGTACCCCAGAAGGAAGTGTGGGATGAGGCAAACCAGATCTACACATACACAGAGGGCGATCAGTCGGTGCTGATCCTTCTGTACGGCGTGGCTACCGTGCTTCTGACGCTGCTTATGGTCTGCGCATGGCGGGGAGCTTTAAGAAGCGCCTACAAGGCGGAGTGCCTGGCAAAAGAGGGACGCCACGTCAACAATTTCAGAGAGGATCTGAAATCCCTGCTTCACGAGAACCTGCACAGGCTTCTCATGACGCCGCCGGTGGTATTTATCTTTGCCTTTACCGTGCTGCCGCTGATCTTTATGATCTGCATGGCGTTCACGAACTACAGCAAGATCGACAACCATCTGATGCTGTTTGACTGGGTGGGGCTTGAAAACTTCGCGGCCCTCTTTGACTCCGGCAGTATCATCGGAAGCACATTCTGGCCTGTGCTGGTATGGACTCTTGTGTGGGCATTCTTTGCCACATTCAGCAACTATATCTTCGGTATGATCGTGTCTCTTCTGATCAACCGGAAGGGGACAAGGGCCAAAGGCTTCTGGAGGTTCTGCTTTGTGCTCTCCTGTGCGGTGCCTATGTTCGTATCCCTTCTGATCATGCGGACTATGCTGCAGCCCGAGGGAGCCATCAACGTGCTGCTGAGAAATCTGGGCCTCATTGCCCAGGATGCCAGCCTTCCGTTCTTCACGGATCCAACATGGGCTCGTGTGACGGTCATCGTGGTCAATATCTGGGTAGGTGTTCCCTACACCCTGCTGCAGCTTACCGGCGTGCTTCAGAATATTCCGGCGGAGCTCTACGAGGCGGCCAAGGTGGACGGAGCCAACGCATTCCAGACTTTTACAAAGATCACGCTGCCCTACATGCTGTACGTGACGACACCGTACCTTATCGTTACATTTACAGGAAACGTCAACAACTTTAACGTCATCTACCTGCTGTCGGGAGGAGACCCGGTGACGGATCTGTCGTCCACGGCAGGAAGCACGGACCTGCTTGTAACCTGGCTGTACAAGCTGACCATTGACAAGCAGTACTACAATATCGGTGCGGTCATCGGTATCCTGACGTTCATCATTCTGGCTGTGGGAGCTCTGTTCACATACCGGAACAGCAAATCATACAAAGAAGAAGGAGGGTTCTAGAAAATGGCAGGACAGAAAATGCATTCTGCAAAGAGAAGACGTTTTATCAACAACTCCATCGTCCATGTGGTGCTGGGTGTGCTGGCTGTCATCTGGGTGTTCCCCATTATCTGGGTCATCCTCACCAGCTTCCGGGCAGAGAAAGGGTCCTACGTTTCCACCTTCTTCCCCCAGTCCTTTACGCTGGATAACTATGTGAAACTATTTACGGATACATCCATTCTGAACTTCCCGCAGATGTTCATGAATACGCTGATCATCGCCATCTTTTCCTGTATCCTTTCGACTTTCTATGTGCTGGCGGTTTCCTACTGCCTGTCCAGGCTGAAATTTAAGCTGAGAAAGCCCTACATGAATATGGCCATGATTCTGGGACTGTTCCCCGGCTTCATGTCCATGATCGCCGTGTACTTTATACTGAAGGCAATGGGAATGACGGAGGGCAATCTGATCCGGGTTGCGCTGATCCTTGTGTACTCCGGAGGAGCCGGCCTTTCCTTCCAGATCGCCAAGGGATTTTTCGACACCATCCCCATCGCGGTGGATGAGGCGGCGCTTCTGGACGGATGTACGAGATGGCAGATCTTCACAAAGATCACGCTGCCCTTAAGCAAGCCTATCATTATCTACACAGTACTGACGTCCTTCATGTCACCCTGGCTGGACTTCATTTTTGCCAAAGTTATCTGCCGGGCCAACTCGGACCAGTACACCATCGCCATCGGACTGTGGCAGATGCTGCAGAAGGAGTACATCGACAGCTGGTACACAAGCTTTGCCGCAGGCGCGGTGCTGATCTCCATACCGATCGCCGCTCTCTTCCTGTTCATGCAGAGATACTACGTGGACGGACTTTCCGGAGCAGTGAAAGGCTAAGAGATCTTAGGACCATGGAAGGATAAATACAAACAACAGTGTGAGGTGTGGCAGGATGAGAAAGACAGCAAAACAGTGGAAAGACATTTATTCAACACAGGAATTTAAAGAAAAATATGTGTGTGAGGGCGCGCCTTTGGGCGCCCTTGTCACACAGAAAGGAACCTCTTTCCGGTTGTGGAGCCCTTTTGCAGACGCCGTTACGCTGAACCTGTACAGGCAGGGGAGCGGGGCGGAGGCTTTTGAAAAGCACTGCATGATAAAGGGGGAAAAGGGGATATGGGAATACCGTACGCAGCGAAATCTACACGAAATCTATTATGATTTTACTCTGCAGATGGAGGGCCGTACGGTTTTTTCTGCTGATCCCTACGCCCGTGCCTGTGGGATCAACGGCCAGCGCAGCATGGCGGTGGATCTTGGGAAGACGGACCCGGAGGGGTGGCAGGAAGACCGGCCGCCCGCCCTGGAGCAGGAGACGGTGATCTATGAGCTTCATGTGAAGGAATTTTCCTGGGACAGATCCGGCGGGTTTCCGGAAGAGACCAGGGGGAAATACACGGCGTTTCTCCACACAGACACAACCCTGGACGGGGACGGCGTGCATCCCACCGGCATTTCCTATCTGAAGGAGCTGGGAGTGAATTACATCCAGCTTATGCCGGTCTACGATTACGGCTCTGTGGATGAGACCGGCAAGGGGGCGGATTTCAACTGGGGCTATGACCCGGTGAACTACAATGTGCCGGAGGGATCCTACTCCACAGACCCCTCCCGGGGAGAGGTGCGCATCCGGGAGCTGAAGGAGATGATCCAGTCCCTCCACGCCCAGGGCTTCCGGATCATCATGGATGTGGTGTACAACCACACCTACTCCCTGGACTCCTGGTTCCAGCGGACCGTGCCCTGGTATTTCTACCGGGTAAACGAGGACGGCACCGCCTCCAACGGCTCCGCCTGCGGCAACGATGTGGCCAGCGAGCGGGAGATGTGCGCAAAATATATTCTGGAGTCCGTCCTCTACTGGGCGCAGGAGTACCATATGGACGGGTTCCGGTTTGATCTGATGGGGCTTCTGGATGTGGATCTTATGAACCGGATCCGCGCCGCCCTGGACGAGCGGTATGGCAAGGGAGAGAAGATCCTTTTCGGGGAGCCCTGGGCGGCGGACCGCACGGCCATGGAGCAGGAAAAGGAGCAGGCATTAAAGCAGAACATTCACAATCTGGACAAAAACACAGGGATGTTCTGCGACAATACAAGGGACGCCATCAAGGGATCAGCCCTGGAGCTGAAAGAACCCGGGTTTGTAAACGGAGCTCCGGGCATGGAGACGGAGATCTTAAACAGTGTCCGGGCCTGGTGCGGCGGGGACGGACCCTCCGGCGCCAAGGCGCCCTCCCAGATCATCACCTATGTGTCCTCCCACGACAACCAGACACTCTGGGACAAACTTTCCGAGACTACCACGGACGAGGAGCTGAGGAAGCGGGAGTACCGGCTGGCTGCAGGGATCTACATGACCTGCCAGGGAAGGCTTTTCCTTCTGTCCGGCGAGGAGTTTGCCCGGTCCAAGGACGGTATGGAGGACAGCTACAACGCCCCCATAGAGATCAACCGTCTGGATTGGAGAAAGGCCTGGCGGGAGCGGGAGCTTGTGGACTACTACAGGGGACTGATCGCCCTTAGGAAACGGCTGCCCGGACTGTGCGACAAGAGCCGGGAGGCCTGGAGACGCATATACGGCCAGTGGACCAGGGACGGCGTGGTAGGCTTTTTCGTGGACAACCAGCCCGGGGCAGGACGCCAGAGGGCTGCCTGGGACACCGTCCAGGTGATCTACAACAGCCGGAAGGAGCGGGAGGACTGCCAGCTGCCCGCGGGAGACTGGGAAGTGCTGGCTGACGGACAGGACAGCTTCCGATGGGAGAAGCCGGAGCCGGCCCGGGGAGAGATCGCTGTGGAGCCGGTGAGCATGGTCATACTTGGAAGAAGGGAACAGGAGAAGTAAGAGATGAAGTGGATATACGGCAGACAGGATTTTAAGACAGTAGAAAGAAGCGAGGAGACCTGCTATCTGATGACAAACGGCCTGGGAGGTTTCTCATCTCTTACGGCAGCCGGGGCGGCGGCCAGAAACGATCACGCGTTTTTCATGGCCTGTGTGAGATCCCCCAACAGCAGGTACAACATCATTCACCGCCTCCGGGAGCAGGTGGGGGACACGGTCCTCTCCACCCAGGAGATGGCGGACGGCTCGGGGGAGGCGGGATACCGGTATCTTTCCTCCTTTACATGGGAGGACACGCCCGTCTGGCATTTCCAGGCAGATGGTGTGGAGATCCGCAAGGAGGCGGCCATGGAGCAGGGGGAGAACACCATTGCCCTGCGCTATGAGATTGCCAACAGGAGCCGGGAGGCCAGAACCTTTCTGGTTACGCCCTTCTACCAGTTCAGCCCCAAGGGGGAGGATCTGGATCCGGGCAGGGAGCCTGCCTTTGCGGATGGGAAAATTACCGGGGAGGCCGGGACGCTGGTTTTCCGGACGAACGGCCATGACAGAAAGATCAGTCCGGAAAAAGAGACATACTATTACCGTTATGACGCCTGCGACGGCAGAAGAGAGAGCGGGTCCGCCGTGGCCCTCCATCAGATGGGAATGACGGTTCCCACGGGGGAGGAGAGAGTCCTGGAGGTGGTCTGGCACCTGGAGACGCCGGGGGAGACATTTGTCTTTCCCGGGGCCCGGGAGGTCGTAGAGCGGGCGAAGCAGTTCCGGCAGGAACTGTCCCGGAAGGCTGGTTTCCAAGACGAAATGGCGGATGTGCTTGTAAAGAGCGCGGCTCAGTTTGTGTCAGAGAGAGCCTCCACAGAGGGAAAGACCATCCTGGCCGGCTTCCCCTTCTTTGAGGACTGGGGGCGGGACACCATGATCGCGCTGCCCGGCGTCTGCCTGTCCACAGGACAGTACGACACGGCAAAGGACATTCTCCGTACATTTGCGGCCTATGAGAAGGACGGTCTTATGCCCAACCTGTTTCCCGAGGGGGAAAATGAGCCCCTGTACAACACGGTGGACGCGGCGCTTCTCTTTATCAACTGCGTCTGGCTTTATTATGAAAAGACGGAGGATGGTGACTTTGTCCGGGAAATGTACCCGGTGATGGAGCGGATCATCGAGGCCTACAGAACAGGTACGGAGTACGGCATCCATATGGACGGGGACGGCCTTATCATGGCAGGACAGGGGCTGGACCAGGTGACATGGATGGACGTGCGCATCGGGGATATCCTTCCCACACCCCGCCACGGGAAACCGGTGGAGATCAACGCGTACTGGTACAATGCCCTGCGGATCATGGAGCATCTGGCCCCCCTGCCGGGAAAAGAGCCGGGGGAATACGACGGGCTGGCAGAGCAGGTGAAGCGTTCCTTCACAGAAAAGTTCTGGATGGAGGAAAAGGGGTGCCTTAAGGATTTGGTGTCCGGAACCGGCGCGGACGGTCAGATCCGGTGCAACCAGATCTGGGCTGTATCCTTCCCCTTTACCATGCTGGATGAGGAGAAGGAGAGAAAGGTGGTGGAGACCGTCTTTGAGAAGCTGTGGACCCCCTGCGGACTGAGAACCCTGGAGAAGGACGATCCCCAGTTCCACCCCTCCTACGGCGGAGAGATGAGGGAGCGGGACATGGCCTACCACCAGGGGACGGTCTGGCCCTTCCCCCTGGGAGCTTACTACCTGGCTTATCTGAAAGTCCACGGTTATTCCCGGGCTGCGAAAGAAAAGGTGAAAGAGCAGATGGAAGGACTGGAGAGCGCCCTGAGAGAGGGATGCGCAGGACAGCTTCCTGAGATCTATGACGGGGCGTTCCCCACGGTTTCCAGAGGGTGTTTCGCCCAGGCCTGGAGTGTGGGAGAACTGATTCGGGTCTATGAAAAACTGGAAAAATAGGGTATGATAATACCGTAGTGTTTATGAAATATCAGATGTGAAAAGGAGAGTATTCATTATGGAACAGGCATTACAGCGTGTATTGCAGGAAAAATTTCAGAAAGATATCAAAGACGCCACAAAGGAGGAGATCTACACAGCCCTTCTCTTTGTGACAAAGGAAAAAATGCAGGGCATGAAGGCCAACACAGGAGACAGGAAATTATATTACATTTCCGCGGAATTTCTGATTGGAAAGCTTCTGTCCAACAATCTGATCAACCTGGGAGTTTTTGAGGAGACAAGGGAAGTGCTGAAAAAATACGGCCACGATCTGACACAGATCGAGGAAGTGGAGCTGGAGCCCTCCCTTGGAAACGGAGGCCTTGGACGTCTGGCGGCCTGCTTCCTTGACTCCATCGCCACACTGGGACTTGCCGGGGACGGCGTGGGCCTTAACTACCATGACGGACTGTTCCTCCAGAAGTTTGCGGACAACAAGCAGTGGGAGGACAAAAACCCCTGGATCACAGACAATTCATGGCTTACAAAGACAGACTGCCATTTTGAAGTGCCATTTAAGGACTTTACACTTACTTCCACCATGTACGATATCGACGTGCCGGGATACAAGAGCGGCTGCAACAAGCTCCATCTCTTTGACATCGATACCGTGGACGAGAGCATGATCCACGACGGCATTCAGTTTGACAAGAGTGATGTCCGCAGGAACCTGACCCTCTTCCTCTACCCGGATGACAGCGACGAGGCGGGACAGCTTCTGCGTATCTATCAGCAGTACTTCATGGTCAGCAACGCGGCCCAGCTCATTCTGAAAGAGGCGCAGGAGAGAGGCGTGAACCTGTATCACCTCCACGAGCATGTGTGCATCCAGATCAACGACACCCATCCTACCATGGTGATCCCGGAGCTGATCCGTATTCTGACAACCCAGAAGGGCTTCAATATGGACACAGCCGTTGATGTGGTGAGAAAGACATGCGCCTACACAAACCACACCATCCTGGCAGAGGCTCTGGAGAAGTGGCCCATCGCTTACCTGGAGAAGGTGGTTCCCCAGCTTATGCCCATCATCCGTGAGCTGGACGCAAGGGTGAGAAGAGACTTCCATGACGAGAGAGTGTACATCATCGACAAGATGGACCGGGTACACATGGCCCATATCGACATCCACTACGGCTACGCGGTGAATGGTGTGGCTGCCCTCCACACAGAGATACTGAAAGAGTCCGAGCTGAAGCCTTTCTATGATATTTACCCGGAGAAGTTCAACAACAAGACAAACGGAATCACTTTCCGCCGCTGGCTTCTCCACTGCAACCATGAGCTTGCGGATTATCTGAAGGAGCTTATCGGAGAAGAGTATGTGGAGGACGCTTCCCAGCTTGAGAAACTGCTGGCATACAAGGATGACGAGAAAGTGCTTCAGCGCCTCAGGGAGATCAAGAAAGACGCCAAGGTGGAGCTGAAGAACTATCTGAAGATGACCCAGGATGTGGACGTGGACGAGAATTCCGTATTTGACATCCAGATCAAGCGTCTCCACGAGTACAAGAGACAGCAGATGAACGCCCTCTACGCCATCTACAAATACAAGGAGATCAAGAAGGGCAACCTGCCGGCAAGACCCATCACCATGATCTTCGGCGCCAAGGCTGCTCCGGCCTACACCATTGCAAAGGACATCATCCATCTGATCCTCTGCCTGCAGCAGCTTGTGAACAACGATCCGGATGTCAACAAGTACATGCGCATCGTCATGGTGGAAAACTACAATGTGACGAAGGCTGAGAAGCTGATCCCGGCCTGCGACATCTCCGAGCAGATCTCCCTGGCGTCCAAGGAGGCCTCCGGAACCGGAAACATGAAGTTCATGCTGAACGGAGCCGTGACACTGGGAACCGAGGACGGTGCAAATGTGGAGATCCACCAGCTTGTGGGGGATGACAACATCTATATCTTCGGCGAGAAGTCCGAGAAGGTCATCCAGCTCTACGCTGACAGCGCCTACAATTCCAGAGCCATCTACGAGAGCGATCCGCAGATCGAGGAGCTGGTGGACTTTATCATCAGCAAGGAGATGATCATGATCGGCGATCCGGTGAACCTGGGAAGACTCTACAAGGAGATCGTGGGCAAAGACTGGTTCATGACCCTTCTGGATGTGAAGGATTACATCCGCACAAAAGAGCAGATGCTCGCAGACTACGAGGATGAGACAGCGTGGGCGAAGAAGATGCTGGTGAACATTGCAAAGGCAGGCTTCTTCTCCTCAGACCGCACCATCGCGGAGTACAACAGAGACATCTGGCATCTGTAAAATAGATAAGAGAGGTATTATCATGAGACAGACAGGCATACTGATGCCCGTGTCCTCCCTCCCCTCCCGGACAGGGATCGGGGAGCTGGGCCCGGCGGCATACAGATGGATTGAGATGATGAAGGAAAGCGGGGCAGGGATCTGGCAGATCCTTCCCCTGAACCCTGTGGGCTACGGCAATTCGCCTTATCAGCCCTACTCATCCTACGCAGGAGATGAGCTGTATATCAGTCTGGATGTGCTTTTCCAGGAGGGACTTCTGAAAGAGCAGCCGGAGGTGTTCCGGGAAAAGGCAGTCCGGGTGGATTACGATGCGGTGCGCGCTTTCAAGCTTCCCTATCTTAAGGAGGCCTGGCAGGCATTCCGGGAGCAGGGGCTGGACCAGAAGGAAGAGTTCCGGACCTTTGCCCGGCAGGAGTGGGCCTGGGAGTACGGCGTGTTCCGCGCCCTTAAGATAAGCAACGGCGGCACATGCTGGAACGAGTGGAAAGAGGAGGATAAAAACTGGACCAAGACCCGGCGGGAGCTGACTGCCCCGGAAAAGGAAGAGGCGGATTTCCAGGTGTTCCTCCAGTATATGTTCTTCTGCCAGTGGATGAAGGTGAAAAAAGCGGCCAACGAAAACGGTATCCGCATCATGGGGGACGTGCCCTTCTACGTGGGCGTGGACTCTGTGGACGTGTGGGGAGGAAAGGACAATTTCCTTCTGGACACGGACGGACGTCCCATCTTCATAGCAGGCGTTCCGCCGGACTATTTCAGTGAGACAGGGCAGAGATGGGGCAATCCTATCTACGACTGGGACTACATGAAGGAGCAGAACTATCAGTTCTGGCTGGACCGGATCGGCTACAGCGGAAAGCTCTTTGACATTGTGCGCATCGATCATTTCCGCGCTTTTGATACCTACTGGAAGATCCCGGCCTCCTGCCCTACAGCCGTGGAGGGAGACTGGATCGAGGCGCCCGGGTACGAGGTGCTGGATCTGCTGACAGAGAAGCTGCCCGACGTGGAGCTGGTGGCGGAAGATCTGGGAGATCTGCGTCCGGAGGTTCTGACGCTGAAAGAGCACTACCATTTAAAGGGCATGAAGATCCTTGTCTTTTCCATTGAGACAGGCGGAAAGTACGCCCGTGATATCTCGGAAGACACAGAAAATATGATCATATACACCGGCACCCATGACAATGACACACTTATGGAATGGTACGGGAATTTAAGTCCCGCCGCCAGGCGGAAGGTGCGCCGCTTCCTTAAAAAGGAAGGGTGCAGGGCAGGGTCCGTGAAGGACAGGCTGATTACCTACCTGCTGCACAGCCCGGCCCAGTACGCCATCATCCCCATGCAGGACATTCTGGGACTTGGCCGGGAGGGCCATATGAACACACCGGGAACAGTGGGCTCCCCCAACTGGGAGTGGCATATGCCGGACTTTGACAGAGCCGGACGGGAACTTGCAGGATACAGAAAACAGATCCAGGCCCGGAAAGAGGTATAAAAGATGGAATTTACAGGCGTTTACCACAAAACTTCAGAGCAGATGAGCTATCCTTTAAATGAAGACGAGCTGGTGGTCAACTTAAAGACCGGCTACGACGTGAAGCGGGTGTTCATCCATCACGGCGACCCCTTCGAGGCGGGCATCCTTGGCGGGAAAGAGAAGTGGACCGGGAAGAGGGAGGAGATTGTCTACAAAAAGAGGCTCCGCCATCAGATCTGGTGGACCACCACCCTGGTTCCGCCTTACAAGAGATGCAAATATTACTTTGAACTGCACACGGACAGAGAAGTCTGGTACTACTGCGAGGACGGTTTCCTGACCCAGGAGCAGATGGATATGGAGGGAAGGATGATCCAGTGCTTTACTGTGCCCTGGATGAACCCGGCGGATGTAAACCGGACCCCCGACTGGGTCAACGACACGGTCTGGTACCAGATCTTCCCGGACCGCTTCTGCCGGGGAGTTTCCGGCGCGGAAGGAGCTGCCCGGGACAGCGCTGCCCCGGAGGGAGATATCGTTCCCTGGCGGAAGGGGCCTGTCACCAACGAGGAGCGCTTCGGGGGAAACCTGGAGGGGATCCGACAGAAACTTCCTTACCTGGCAGACCTGGGGATCACCGGGATCTACCTCAACCCTATCATGGAGGCGGAGTCCAACCACAAGTATGACACCACAGATTACACGAGGATCGATCCTCATTTCGGGGACGGGGAGACCTTTGCCAGACTGGTGAAGGAGGCCCACGCCCTGGGGATCCGGGTCATGGTGGACGCGGTGTTCAACCACTGCGGGCGCCACTTCGGCCCCTGGCAGGACGTGCTGAAAAACGGGAAGGACTCCCCGTATGCGGACTGGTTTATGATCCACCAGTGGCCCCTGCCGGACAAGCAGGAGGACACAAGGGACGGAAGGTTCTATTCCTTTGCCTTTGCGGACTGGATGCCAAAGCTCAACACGAACAATGACCAGGTCATCGACTATTTCTGCCAGGTGTGCCAGGGATGGATCCGGGACTTTGACATAGACGGCATCCGCTTCGATGTGGGAAATGAAGTATCCCACCGTTTCCTCAAAAAGATGCGGGAGCATCTGAAGGGGTGCAGGGAGGATATCTACCTCCTGGGAGAAATCTGGCATGACGCCAGCCAGTGGCTCATGGGGGATGAGTACGACTCAGTCATGAACTACCCCCTTATGAGCGGCATCCATGATTTTTTCCTGGACAAGAGCATGAAGAAAGAGGAGTTCGAGTACATGATCAACCGCTGCTACACCATGTACATGCAGCAGAACAACAACGTCATGTTCAACCTTCTGGACTCCCACGACACGGAGCGGCTTATGAACCGGTTCCATGACCTGGATATCTTTTACCAGCAGCTTGGGGTTCTCTTTACTATGCCGGGAAGCCCCTGCATCTATTACGGGACAGAGATCGCCATGGAGGGCGGCCACGACCCGGACTGCCGGCGGTGCATGCCCTGGGATGAGCTGGAGGAGAAGGACAACCAGGAGAAGATAGGCCTTGTCCGCTCCCTCATCCGGATGCGGAAGGACGAGGAGGCATGCAGGAGCCTCTACTTCCATTTCCCTTGTGAGTATGAAAACGACCGCTGCGTGGAGTACATCAAGCTGGACGGGCACCAGAATGAGATCGAGGTGCTTCTGAACTGCTCCAAGGAAGACATGAACGTGCGGGAAGAGGGGGAGATCCTCTTCTCCAGAAAATATGCGGACGGGGTCCTTGGGAAGAACGGCACCCTGATCCGCCGGAAGATCAGGCGGTAGATCTGTGTACAGAGTGGAAAGGAGATGAATATTCATGAGTGAAAAGACGACAGAAAGAAAATGGTGGCAGCAGGCAGTGGTTTATCAGATCTATCCCCGCAGCTTCCAGGACAGCAACGGCGACGGCATCGGGGACATCCCGGGTATCATCAGCCGCCTGGACTATCTGCGGGAGCTGGGGATCGACGCCATCTGGCTCTCACCTGTGTACAGGTCTCCCCAGGACGACAACGGCTACGACATATCCGATTACCAGGACATTGATCCCATGTTCGGAAGCCTTGCCGACATGGAGGAGCTTATAGCCGAGGCAAAGAAGAGAGGGATCCGCATCATCATGGATCTGGTGCTGAACCACACCTCCGACGAGCACCGCTGGTTCCAGGAGGCGAAGAAGAGCAAAGACAACCCGTACCACGACTACTATGTGTGGAGGGACGGCGTGGAAGGGGAGCTTCCCAACGATATGGAGGCAGCCTTCGGAGGCCCTGCCTGGGAGTGGGTTCCGGAACTTAAACAGTATTATTTCCACCAGTTTTCCGTGAAACAGCCGGATCTGAACTGGGAGAACGAGAAAGTCCGCCGGGAGATCTATGACATGATCCTGTGGTGGATGGACAAGGGCGTGGGCGGGTTCCGCCTGGATGTCATTGACCAGATCGCCAAGGAGCCGGACCTTAGGATCACGGCCAATGGTCCCCGGCTTCACGAGTTTATACAGGAGATGAGCCGGGAGACTTTCCAGAAAGGGGATCTCATCACCGTGGGAGAAGCCTGGGGAGCAGACCCGGAGCGGGCAAAGCTCTACAGCAACCCGGATGGCAGCGAATTTTCCATGGTCTTCCAGTTTGAGCACATCGGTCTGGACCAGCAGGAGGGAAAGAGCAAGTGGGATCTGGCGCCTCTTCGTCTGGTGGATCTGAAGAAGGCCCTGGCAAAATGGCAGGAGGAACTGCATGGCTGCGGCTGGAACAGCCTGTTCTGGAACAACCACGATCTTCCAAGGATCGTCTCCAGGTGGGGGAACGACAAGGAGTACCGGGTGCAGTCGGCAAAGATGCTGGCCATGATCCTTCACGGCATGCAGGGGACGCCCTACATCTACCAGGGAGAAGAGCTGGGCATGACCAATGTGCGCTTCCCGGACATCAGCCATTACAGGGACATTGAGACGCTGCACCTCTATGAGGAGAGGGTGGAAGCAGGCTACGACGAGGCGGATGTGATGACATCCATCTACGCCAAGAGCCGGGACAACGCCCGCACCCCCATGCAGTGGGACGGCAGCGCCAATGCGGGATTCACCGCAGGCGAGCCCTGGATCGAGGTGAACGAAAACTACAGGCAGATCAACGCAGAGACGGAGATGGCGGATCCGGATTCCGTGTTCCGTTTCTATCAGAAGCTGATCGCCCTGCGCAAGGAATATCCGGTGATCGTGGACGGGAAATTCACACTTCTCTTCCCGGAGGATGAGCAGATCTTCGCCTACACAAGAAGCAGCAAAGATTCCCAGCTCCTTGTCCTTGCCAATTTCTCGGGGAAAGAAGCCAGTTGCTCCTTACCGGAAATGTGGGCTGAAGGGCAGGTACTGGCCTGTAATTATGAGAAAGAGAACAGCGCCGGCGAAGGAGAATGGAAGAGAGGGCATCTTCGCCCATATGAGGCCGTGATGGTGCTCTGTCAAAAATAAGAAGCGACATAAAAAAGCTTGCGTTTCACATAAATCTGTTCTATAATATCTGTAATCGAGAGGGTGTATCTCAGCCCCAAGTGAGAAAGTTAGAGACATCCGCCTTTTCTGGCGGGCAGGACACAGAGGAGGCAGCCAGTCTGCCTCCGGTGTTATCTGATTATCCATGAAGATCTTCAAAATTTCCAAAGTGATGAGTTTTACAGTTTGAAAGAGCGCTCTGGTAAGGAGGCAGAATGAGCCATATCAAATTTTACCACATTACAGAAGCGTATGTGGAATATCTGCGTCCCTGCGCGCCCCATCTGTTTTACAACAGGCAGGAGGAGGGAAGGCGCAGGAGAAAGTATATAGGGATTGTGTTGCATATCCATCATATGGATTATTTTGCACCCCTCTCTTCCTTTAAGGAGAAACATGCCGCCATGAGAGAAAGCCTGGATTTTGTCAAGGTGAAGAACTATGCGGTCATCAATCTGAACAATATGTTTCCTGTACCGGAAGGACAGTACGAGTATGTGGACATTGCCCGGGAGGAGGATGACAAATACAGGGATCTGCTGCGGGCAGAATACAGATATATCAAGAAAATGGAGGATAAGATCCGCCGCAGCGCTTCCATCCTGTATAGAAAGAAAGTGGAGGGAAAGAAGTGCGCGGTGGCAGAAAGATGTATCGATTTCCGGAGAATGGAAGAGATGTGCAGACTGTATACGTCCGGTATCAGTCCGGAAGGGCAGCAGTCTTCCGGTACACAGCAAAAGAAACGACGGCTGTGATCAGTTCTGTTGCCCAGAAGGCGTGCCATACGCCGGAAGGTCCCATCAGCCGGCTCAGAATGAAAGCAGCCGGAAGGATGACCACAATGTAGCGGCACAGGGAGATGATGAGGGATGGGAACCCCTTGCCTATGCCTTCTAAAGCTCCCGAGGATGTAACAGATACAGATGAGACGATGAAGCCGGCGCTGATGATGCGCAGCGCCGCAGCTCCTGCCTGTACGGTGTTCGAATTATCCGTGAAAAGTCCGATCAGCAGGTGGGGGACTGTCAGGCAGATTAAAGTGCCTGCCACCATGATAACTGCGCACATGGTCAGGGTGACCCGGTAGATTTTCTGAACTCTTGTCCGCTCTCCGGCGCCGTAGTTGTAGCCGATGACGGGACGCATCCCCTGGACAATGCCGCTGGCCGGCAGATAGAGGAAGGTCTGCAGCTTGTAGTAGACTCCCAGGATGACGATGTAACTCTGGGACCAGGCTGCCAGGATGGTGTTGAGGGCGGAGATCATAACAGACGGGAGAGCCAGGTTCAGGGCGGCGGGGATGCCCACAGAGTAGAGCTTTGCATCCATCTGTCTGTCAGCGGCCAGATGGCGGCGGCTGATCCTTACCGGGATGGGGACTTTTCTGTAGACAGCCAGGTAGACAGCCAGTGTCAGTACCTGGCCTGCGCCGGTGGCGATGGCGGCACCTTCTATGCCCAGCTCCGGGAAGGGGCCAAGGCCAAAGATCAGCACAGGGTCCAGGAGGATGTTTGCGACACACCCGGAGAGCATGCTCAGCATGGTCAGTTTCATCCGTCCTACAGCCTGAAATATTTTCTCGAAGGCAAGCCCGACAGAGATGACCACGGAAAAGGAGAAGGCGATCACGCTGTAGCGTACACCCAGGTTGATGACTGTCTGGTCAGCTGTGAACATGCCAAGAAACCAGCGGATGGCTGCAATGCAGACCAGGGAAAGGATCAGGCCGTGGATGGCGGCAAGGAGGAGGCCGCGGGTGGCGGCAGCGCTGGCCCGGTCCTTATTATCAGCTCCCAACTGAAAGGCGATCTGCGCGTTGATGCCCACGCCAAAGCCGATGGCCACCGCGTTGATCAGGTTCTGCAGGGGATAGACCAGTGACAGGGCGGTCATAGCGTCCTCATTGATCTGTGCCACGAAAAAGCTGTCTACAATGTTGTAGAGAGAGTTGACCAGCATAGAGATGACCATAGGGAGCGCCATGGATGCAATGAGGGGGAGAACAGGTTTCTCTTTCATAAATGTATCATTCATATGTTTGTTTCCTTTCTGATCTGAAAAGTTAGTTTTTTGAAAAGGGCGGCAGCAAAAAAGCCACACATCTGCCGGGGGCAGGTGTGTGGCGAAAAGTGGCTGTGCCAGAAAAATCCACATCAAAATTTTAGGAATATGATTTTTAACTCTATAAATGTAGCACAGGAGAGAGACTGTGTCAATTCTTTAGAAAATCTTTCGTTTCTTAACACATGCTCCTTAAGAAATTGTGGGTATGCTAAGTACATACAAAGGAGGATGTGTTCCATGGATATCCAGACGCTTACAAACTATTTTCTTGAATATGGCGCATTTTTCATATTTGTGATCGTTCTTCTGGAGTACCTGAACCTGCCGGGATTTCCTGCTGGTGTGATCATGCCCCTGGCGGGGATCTGGGCTTCCCAGGGACAGATCAGCTTCCCCATGGTCATGGTCCTGTCAGTGGCGGCAGGACTGACCGGAAGCTGGGCTCTCTACCTTCTGGGCCGGACAGGCGGCAGCAGGCTTTTGGACTGGTATTTTAAGAAATTTCCCAAACATAAGCCTGTCATAGAGGAGAAGATCCGGTTCCTTCGGGAGAAGGGCTGCGTCGGTGTCTTTGTCAGCAAGCTGCTGCCGATGGTGAGGACGCTGATCTCCATCCCGGCAGGCATGGTGAAAATGAATTTTGTGAAATATACGGTGAGCTCGGCTCTTGGGATCTTTCTGTGGAACTTTCTCTTTGTGGGGGCAGGATACTTCTTTGGGGAGGCTGCCATCCGTATATTCAGCTAGAGGAGGCAATGAGACATGAAGATTGCGATGCTGACAAACAATTACAGGCCTTTTGTGGGAGGCGTTCCCGTCTCTGTGGAAAGACAGGCGAAGGCGCTGCGGGCCTTAGGCCATGAGGTGACGGTGTTTGCCCCGGACTATGGGGACGGGAAAAATGGGGGCCAGGATCCTGAGGAAGACCATGTGGTCCGGTGCAGCTGCTTTAAAAGAAAGATGTGCAACGGCATGGTCTACCCCAAAGTGGCGGACCGGCAGGTGCGTGAGGCCTTTGAGCGGGAGTTCTTTGACTGTGTTCACGTCCATCAGCCTGTCTTTGCGGGAAATACCGCCCTCTGGCTGAAAAAGAAGTACCATATACCGGTGGTCTATACCTGGCACACAAAGTACCAGGACTATCTGCACTATTTCCCGCTGTTCCGGGAGGAGGAAAAGGCGGGGCCTCTGAGGCGTCTGCTGATCCGGGCAGGGCGGGATCTCATCCTGCCGGCCTATATGCGCTGGTTCACAGGAAAATGTGACCTGGTGCTGGCGCCCTCCAAGGGGATGAAAAGGCAGATCCTGGAGATGGGCGTCAGGGCGCCTGTGGAAATGCTTCCCACCGGGCTTGAGGAAAGTTTTTTCGAGACAGATGCAAGAAGGGCAGAAGAGATCCGCAGAGAATATCTGCAAGACAGGAAATATCTGTTCTGCACCGTGTCCCGTTTGGAGATAGAAAAGAATATTCCGTTTCTTCTGGAGGGCGTGCGCAGACTGAAGGAGGAGGACATGGAGCCTTTCCGCTTTCTGGTGATCGGAGAGGGGACGCAGAGGGTTTATCTGGAAGAGCTTGCCCGGCAGATGGGGCTGGGGGATGTGGTCACATTTACCGGCAATATCCCCAACCGGGAGCTGAAAGATTATCTGGCTGCCAGCGATCTCTTTCTCTTTGCGTCCAGGTCAGAGACCCAGGGGATTGTGATCCAGGAAGCGCTGGCCAGCGGATGTCCGGTGGTGGCAGTGAAGGCTACCGGAGTGGAGGATGCTGTGGAAGATGGACAGAATGGCTACCTGACGCCGGAGGATGCGCAGGCCTGGTGTCTGAAGGTGTGGAAGGCCCTGGAAGGGCCGGCAGCAGGAGAAATGCGGTCCCGGGCAAAAGACAGCGTCAGGGGATACAGGAGCATCCTTCTGGCTATGCAGGAGGAGCGGATGTACAGGAACTGTGCAGAGCAGAGGTGGAAGGAGGTGTCTGGATGTGTGGACGGACATGGGGAAAAGCATGCTGCAGTCTCTCTTTCTCGCCTATTTAAGATTACTTAGAAGGACCGTGCAGGTGGAGTGGGCGGAGGATCAGGTGGATCCGGGGCGTCAGATCTTCGGCTTCTGGCACGAGGACAGCTTCTCCATGAACCTGGTACTGGGACAGATGGCTGAGCGGACCAGGCCGGTTCACGTCATTGTCACGGCAGACACGAGGGGAGATTATATTGAGAAAATGCTGGAAAGCTGCGGCGGCCATGCCCTGAGAGTGGCGGACGGGCGGGCCTCCTTCGGAAAACTCAGGGAGATACTGGAGGAGTACCGGCACAAAGACGCTTCTGTGGCTGTGGCCCTGGACGGCCCCCTTGGCCCCCGGCACCAGCCCAAGAAGCTGGCCTTCTACCTTGCGGAGACACTGGGACAGGGCTTTACAGGCTTTACGATCCGGTATTCTGCCTGCCTCCGTCTCCGGTGGAGGTGGGATCAGTACGCCATCCCTCTGCCCTTTTCAAAGGTAACAGTTTGGGCCCACGATTACGGCAGGGTCACCAAGAAGGAGATGCCTGTTCTTCCTGCGGCGCCGCCGAAGGAAAATCCGGGCTTTCTGTCCGGAAAGGGAAGTAGTATACTTGGAATGGAAAAGCAAAAGATACAGACAGCAGGAGGAAATTATGGAAATCAATCATATCTTGATCGTGGAAGATGACAAAGAGATCCGGGAGGGCGTGGAGATCTATCTGAAAAGCCAGGGGTATCAGGTTTTCCAGGCGGGGGACGGTGTGGAAGGGCTGGAGATTCTGGAGAGGGAGGAGATCCATCTGGCCATTGTGGATATTATGATGCCCCGGATGGACGGCATCCAGATGACGATGAAGCTGCGGGAAAAGTATGATTTTCCGGTTATCATGCTGTCAGCCAAATCCGAGGAGGTGGACAAGATCACCGGACTTAACCTGGGGGCAGACGACTATGTGACCAAGCCTTTCACTCCTATGGAACTGATGGCCAGGGTCAATTCCCAGCTCCGGCGGTACCGGAAGTTTCTGGAAAAGCTGGAGGTGAAGGGAAACGTCCATGTTATCGGCGGCCTGGAGATTAACGAAGACACGGTGGAAGTCACCGTGGACGGCAGCCCGGTGAAGCTGACTCCACTGGAGTTCCGGATCCTTCTCCTTCTGGCCCAAAATCCGGGCCGGGTCTTCTCGGCAGATGAGATCTATGAGCGGGTGTGGCAGGAGAGAGCCGTCAATACGGACACAGTCATGGTCCACGTGCGTAATATAAGAGAAAAAATTGAGCTGGATCCGAAAAATCCAAAATATCTGAAGGTGGTGTGGGGTGTTGGATACAAGATCGAAAAACAGTCTTAATGTGCGGCGTCTTCTGTCGGCGGCGGTCCTATGTGTGTGCGCGGCAGTTATGCTTGCGTTTTATCCCACGTTTGAAAAGGCGGGCCGGGAGGAGGCAGAAGAGGTATATGAAGGGGCAGAGTATCTGTCCGAAATGCTGTCCCCCGTGACGCGGGGAAATTATGTTCTCTACAACGAGATATCCAGGGATGAAGATGAGTCCCAGATCAGAGAAGAGCTGGAAACGTCTGATTTCAGGCGGCTGGAGAAATATATGGACTACAGTTTCTTCGACGATGAGGGAGAAGCTCTCCTTGAAAGCCGGTCCGGTGTGGCCGGGAAGCTGGATGGTCAGCCGGAGAACACGGCTTATGATATACAGATCAGCTTTTCTTTTGACGGCGTGGGAGTACTTGGGGACATCCAGGTGAGCAGCAGCTACCTGGATAAAGAGGTGCAGTACCAGATCGAGGAGGCGCTGCTGCACGACCAGCAGTCTCTGGAGAGGGAGTGGGAGGCTCAGGAAGCCTGGCCAATGTCCATGCCTGTGGATGTGACGGCTGTGTACGGCATGACCCGGGATAATGCAGAGTCCTATCTGTCCTCTTACGTGTCCGCGGAGGCTTACGGGGGAGCGTATGTGTATGCCTGGGGGATACTGGAAAGCTCTTCCTTTGCCTGGGTCATGATGTTCCTGACTGTACTGGCAGCAGCGGCGGGAGTTCTGTACAGGATCTTTTCCGGAGACAGGCAGGAGGCTGTCTTCAGGGCGCCTGCGGAGCTGGTGTGTGCCGCAGTCCTGGGGCTGGCCGCCGCCATGATCTGGCCCGCCATCATGATCTGGAAGACCTGTTCCGGGGAGCTGATCAGCTCATCAGGCTATGCGAATGTGGACCGGATCCTGGCATATGGACTCAACTTTCTTGTGTGGCTTGTGATCTTCGCCGTCATATTCTGGATCGGAGGATGCCTGCGGGAGTTTTTCAAGGCGCCGGTGGACTATCTGAAGGAGCGAAGTCTTCTTGTCAGGTGGGTACGCTGGCTTCTGACAGGGCAGAAGGACTTTGCAGGTACAGTAAAAGAGAAGGCGTCAGGCGTATTCCGGAAAACAAAGGGGGCGGTAAAAAAGCAGTATGAGGCGCTCCTCCATCTGGATTTCCGGGATCGTACAAACCGTCTGATACTGAAGATCGTTGGCATCAATTTTGTCGTTATATTGATCATCAGTCTGTTCTGGGGCTTTGGTGTGTGGGTGCTGACCATCTACTCCGTCCTTCTGTTTTTGTTCCTGCGAAGGTATCTGGACCAGGTGAAGCAGCAGTATGGCCAGATCCTTAAGACCACCAGCACCCTGGCAGAGGGACGGCTTGATATTCCGATCGAAGGAGATGCGGGGATCTTTGCCCCGGTGCAGGAGGAGCTGGTTAAGATACAGTCCGGCTTCCGAAAAGCCGTGGAGAGGGAAGTGAAGAGCGAGCGGATGAAGACCGATCTGGTCACCAATGTGTCCCACGACCTGAAGACGCCGCTGACAGCTATCATCACTTACGTGGATCTTCTGAAAAATGAGGAAGATGAGGAGAAACGGCGGGAGTACATCGGCATTCTGGAGAGGAAATCCCAGAGACTGAAGGTGCTTATCGAGGATCTTTTTGAGATCAGCAAGGCTACCAGCAAAAGTGTTACACTGCATTTTATGGATCTGGATATCATCGGTCTTCTGAAGCAGGTAGAGCTGGAGTACGACAGGGATATCAAGGCGGCAGACCTGCATATCCGCTGGAGTCTGCCGGGCGAGAAGGTGATCCTTAAGCTGGACAGCCAGAAAGCCTACCGGGTCTTTGAAAATCTTCTGGTGAACATCACGAAATACGCTCTTCCACACACGCGAGTCTACATCGATGTGGAGGAGACAGAGCAGGAGGCGGTGATCCGCATGAAAAATGTGTCGGCAGCGGAGCTGGATTTTGACACGGAAGAGATCACAGACCGCTTTGTGCGGGGAGATGCCTCCCGGAATACAGAGGGCTCCGGACTGGGCCTTGCCATAGCCAGGAGCTTTACGGAGCTGATGCACGGCACTTTGCAGATTTCCACAGAGGCAGATCTTTTCCGGGTGGAGATCCGCTTTCCCAAACCGTAGACTTTTTCCATAAATCATGCTAGAGTAGTAGCACAAAGCGACATGAAAGAGGAAAAAGATGGAATACTATTTTGCACCCATGGAGGGGATCACAGGCTACATACACAGAAATGTGCATCACAGTCTGTTTCCCGTCATATCCAAATACTTTACGGCATTTATCGCGCCGGGACAGAAGGGAAAGTTCAGCGCCAGGGAGAAAAACGATATACTCCCGGCCCACAACCAGGACATGTACACCGTGCCCCAGCTTCTCACAAACAATGCACAGGACTTTATCACCACAGCAGCGAAATTGGGGGAGATGGGCTACCGGGAGATCAATCTGAACCTGGGATGTCCCTCCCGGACCGTGGTGACCAAGTACCGGGGATCAGGATTCCTGGCAAAGCCTGCAGCGTTAGACCGGTTTTTTGAGGAGGTCTTTGCGGCCTGCCGGGAAGGGGGAGAAAGCTCCCTCCAGGAGATGGAGATTTCCGTGAAGACAAGGCTGGGCGTGGAGGAGCCGGAGGAGTTTTTCCGGCTCCTGGACATTTATAATAAGTACCCTCTGAAGGAGCTGATCATCCACCCCCGGACGCAGCAGGACTTCTACAGCGGCCCTGTCCATATGGATCTCTTTGCCTACGGTGCAGAGAACAGCCGCTGCCCGGTCTGCTACAACGGAGATATCCGGACCGGGGAGGATATGCGTGCCCTGACCAGCGCGTTCCCGGATCTGGACCGGGTGATGATCGGCAGAGGCCTTCTTGTCAACCCGGCTCTCCACCAGATGCTGCAGGGTGCAGAGATGCCGGATAAGACGGTGCTTCGGAAGTTCCACGATCAGATCTATGCGTGGTACAAAGAGGAGATGCCGGGGGCAAAGCCGGTGCTTTTCAAGATGAAGGAACTGTGGGCTTACATGGGGCAGCTGTTTGAGGGGGCGGAGAAACCCCTGAAAAAGATCCGAAAGGCAGAGAAGCTGGCGGCATACGAGGAGGCGGCCGCCTGGCTTTTTGAGAGCTGCGAGGTAAAAGACGGAGAGTACCATGCCTTGTAAGGAAGATGCGTGGGAATGAAAGATGGCTGTTGGAGCTGATGGCAGGAACGCTGTTCCTGCTGCTTCTTGCCTGGGTGTGCCTGGAAGATCTGCGGCGAAGAGAGATACCGGACAGGATAGGGGTTCTTCTCGTGGCGGCCGGCTTGTGCTGTCATATGGCGGGGATCTCTCCGCCGGGATGCGGACCGGGTCCTCTGGAATTCTCCGAGCGGCTGGCAGGTTTTTTCTGCGTCAGTATTCCTCTTGGTACAGCCGCCTGCCTGGCCCCCGGATCCTTCGGGGGCGGCGATATCAAACTCTGCGCGGCAGGAGGCTTCTTCCTGGGATGGAAGGCCATGCTGTCTGCAGGGGCGCTGGCTGTTCTGTCTGCCGGTGCCGCTGTGGCAGTATTCCTTCTTACAGGGAGGATATCCAGAAGAGAGGGGATCCCTTTTGGACCTTTTCTCTGCCTGGGCATGACGGCAGCCTTTTTCTGGGGCGAGGAACTGGCAAGGTGGTATGTGGGAAAGTAGGAGGACACAGGATGACTAAGGACAGGGGAAGAGAGAGACAGGAAGAAAAAAAGATGGAGCCAAAGAAGACGGTGCGGCTCTATACGAGGCAGAATGACAAGACACTGTATCAGCTGGAGCGGGACGGGCGGATCATCAACCAGCGCATTTACGTGGAGCTGCATTTCGGGGATATTGCACCCCTTTTTCTGGACAGCTATGACTGGTTCACGAGGAAGGCTTCTGCCATTGTGGAAAAGCCTGAGGATGTGCATGCTCCGATCTGGTGTTCGATCAGCCGTGAAAACTGTCTGCGTCCGGTTCCGGGGACGGTGGTATACGTGCTGGAGGTCCCGGAAGAGAAGGTCATCTACTTTGATGATGAGAAGTGGGACTATGTGCTGAACCGGATTTACCTTCCAAAGGACAAAGAGGACCAGGAGAAGTACAAACAGCATCTTAAGGAGCTGGGAGTTGTGAACGGGTTTGAGTTTTTTCAGGGGCGGTACAAAGGCATGTACCCGGAGGAGGAGCGGCGCATCCAGGAGAGCTGGAACCGTATCTTTGATATTGACAGGTGGTCTGTCTTTAATGTGTGCGGCAATATATGGGAAATAAGAAGAGAGTGGGTTCTTCGCATTGTACATCCGGGAGAAGATGTGCTATAATAGTAGAGCTAAACCCGGACTACAAAGGAGGAATTGGTATGAAATTAGTGATAACGATGAGCAGGCGTTACGGCACAGGAGCAAGCAGGATCGCCCAGGAACTCTCCGAGAGACTCGGCATTCCGGTCTATGACAAGGTGAATGTGGAAGAGGAGATGAGCAGCCATACCTATGACTCTGAAGTGGAAGTCATCAAGAAGCTGGCGGAAAGTCCATGCATCATTCTGGGAAGATGTGCCTCCGAGATCCTCAAGGATCGGCGCAATGCCTTCAACATCTATGTGTGTGCGGACAAGGAGGACCGGATCAAGAGGATCATGGGCAAAGAGAATCTCAGCCACGAGGAGGCGGAGCAGAAGATCGAGAAGACAGACCAGGAGAGGGCGGAGTACTATTATGAGCACACAGGGAAGACCTGGGGAGATGTGAACAACTATCACATGATCCTCAACACCTCCGACCTGGGTCTGGAGAACTGTGCGGATATTCTGATGAAGTATTTTGAGAGAAAAGAATATATCTGATAAACACTGACGAGAAGCGGCGGATGAAGATCTGCCGCTTTTTTATTTTTGTTTCTTGCTGTTTTTTGTGTGTAGCCTCTTGCAATCTTCCGAAGGCTTCTTTATAATGATGCTCGTTTGTGCATAGAAGAAGATAAAGGAGGAAAACTGGATGGAAACAGATATGACAGTTGGAAGCCCGGTCAGGGTGATCCTGAATTTTACGCTCCCTATCTTTATAGGGAATATATTTCAGCAGCTCTACAATATGGCGGACGCGGTGATCGTGGGAAAATTCGTGGGACCAAACGCCCTGGCAGCTGTGGGATCCTGCGGAACGCTCATGTTTCTGATCATCGGTTTCCTGCAGGGACTGACGGCAGGTTTTACCGTGATCACGGCCCAGCACTTTGGGGCAGGCAACAAGAAGGCTATGCGCCAGTCTGTGGCGTCGGCTTACATTTTGTCCGCTATTGTCTCTGTCATCATGACCGTGCTGAGTATGTCCATGATGAAGCAGATCCTGGGCTGGATGAACACGCCGCCGGAGATCTACAGCGAGGCTTACGGGTATATCATGGTGATCTGCGCCGGAATTGTGGCCCAGGTGCTCTACAATCTGCTGGCCAGCATCCTGCGGGCTCTGGGAAACAGCAAGGTGCCCCTCTATTTCCTCATACTGGCGGCTTTTTTGAATGTGGTTCTGGACCTTGTGTTTATCGTCGTATTCCACATGGGGGCGGCGGGGGCTGCTTACGCCACCGTCATCTCCCAGGGTGTGTCAGGCATCGCCTGTCTGATTTACATTATTAAGAAAGTGCCGGATCTGCATCTGAAAAGAGAAGACTGGAAGCTGCATCGGGATCTGTCCTTGTGGCAGATCAAGATCGGATTGCCCATGGCGCTTCAGTATTCCATCACGGCCATCGGGACTATTATGGTGCAGGCGGCTCTGAATACGCTGGGAGCCCTGTCTGTGGCCAGCTTTGCGGCGGCCAGCAAGATCGAGCAGGTGGTGAGCCAGGCCTACGTGGCCCTTGGGACGACCATGGCCACCTACTGTGCCCAGAATATGGGAGCCGGCAAGTGGGACCGCCTGAAAAAAGGGTTTTCTTCTGCCACAGTGATCGGGAGCATTTACGCCGTCATCGCGGGAGGAGCCATCTTCTTCGGAGGGAAATACCTGGTGGTCCTCTTCGTGTCTGAGCAGGTGGGGCAGATCATGGAACTGGCGGACATCTATCTGAAATGTGCCGGTGCTATGTTCATCCCTCTGGCTGTGGTCAATATATACAGAAACGGGATCCAGGGGATGGGGTACGCGCTCCTTCCCATGATGGCGGGCGTGGCGGAGCTCATCGGCAGAGGGGCGGTGGCCCTGATCTCAGCGGAGAGAGGCAGCTACCTGGGTACCTGCATGGCAAGCCCCACGGCCTGGATCCTGGCCGGCGGCCTGCTGCTGGTGATGTATGTCTGCATTATGAGATCCCGCGCCCCGAAAGGCGCTGGATCGGGAAAAAAGTAAGTTCCCTTTTTCGGGAACCTATGCTATACTTTACCTTAGATATGCACAGAAGGAAAAGCCGGATGTGCAGCGGAGTACAACAGTAAGACAAGGAGTTAAACTTTATGAAAAGAGTGTTGTTAAAGCTGAGCGGAGAGGCGCTGGCAGGTGCGAAGAAGACCGGGTTTGACGAGGAGACCTGCATCGGCGTTGCAAAGCAGGTAAAACAGATCGTGGATCAGGGATACCAGGTGGCTATCGTGACCGGAGGCGGAAATTTCTGGAGGGGCAGGACCAGCGAGACCATTGACCGGACAAAGGCAGACCAGATCGGCATGCTTGCCACCGTCATGAACTGCATCTATGTCTCCGATATCTTCCGCCATGTGGGGATGCAGACAGAGGTGTTCACCCCCTTTGTGTGCGGTGCCTTTACGACTCTGTTCTCCAAAGATAAGGCTGTGGAGGCGCTGGAGCAGGGAAAAGTCATCTTCTTTGCGGGAGGAACAGGCCATCCCTATTTCTCCACGGATACAGGGGCTGTGCTGCGGGCCATCGAGATCGAGGCCGACGCCATGCTGCTTGCCAAGGCGATAGACGGTATCTATGACAGCGATCCGAAGGTGAATCCGAATGCTGTAAAATACGATGAGATCTCTATCCAGGAGATCATAGACAAGAAGCTGATGGCAGTGGATCTGACCGCCTCCATCATGTGTCTGGAGAACAAGATGCCCATGCTGGTGTTCGGACTGAACGAGGAGAACAGCATTGTGGAGACATTATCAGGAACATTTACCGGTACAAAAGTGACCGTGTAGCAGAAAGTCATAAGGGAGGAAACCAACATGAATGAAAGACTGAAACCATACGAGGACAAGATGAAAAAGACGCTGGCGAACCTGGAGGGAGAGCTGGTGACGATCCGTGCAGGGCGTGCAAACCCCAATGTGCTCAACAAGATCACAGTGGACTACTACGGATCTCCCACACCGATTCAGCAGGTGGCCAACGTGTCTGTGCCGGAGGCCCGGATGATCCAGATCCAGCCCTGGGAGAAGAGCATGCTGAAGGTTATCGAGAAGGCTATCAACATGTCAGACATTGGTATTAATCCGACCAACGACGGTTCCTGCGTGCGCCTGATCTTCCCGGAGCTGACAGAGGAGCGCAGAAAAGAACTGGTGAAGGATGTCAAGAAAAAAGGCGAGCAGGCCAAGGTGGCTGTCCGCAACATCCGCCGGGATGGAAATGACGCTTTTAAGAAATTAAAGGGAAGCGACGTATCAGAGGATGAGATCAAAGATCTGGAAGACGACCTTCAGAAGCTTACCGACAAGTTCATCAAGGAAGTAGATAAAGCGGTGGAGAGCAAGTCAAAAGAGGTTATGACAGTTTAGCCGGAAAAAACAGAGAGAAAAGACGGGGGACGGGACATCATGTGCCCGTCCTCCCTTGTGAAGGGAGACAATGCGATGAATGTACCAAGGCATGTGGCGGTCATCCTGGACGGAAACGGACGGTGGGCCAAGTCCAAGGGGATGCCCCGCAATTATGGGCATGCGCAGGGAAGCAAGAATGTGGAGAAAATCTGCGAGGAAGCCTGGAGGATGGGGATCAAGTACCTGACTGTGTACGCCTTCTCAACAGAGAACTGGAGCCGTCCCAAGGATGAAGTAGATGCTCTTATGAAGCTTCTTCGCAACTATATGAAGACCTGTCTGAAGACGGCGGCGAAAAATGATATGAAAGTCCGGGTCATCGGCGATAAGACCCGGCTGGATGACGATATCCGCAGCCGGATCGCGGAGCTGGAGGAGGCTACAAAGAATAATGGGGGACTGAACTTTCAGATTGCCCTTAACTACGGAAGCCGGGATGAGATCGTCCGGGCAGTTCAAAGAATAGCGGCAGATGTCAGGGTAGGAAAGATGGAGCCGGAGGACATTACCTCAGAGGTCATCTCCTCCTACCTGGACACTCATGACATACCGGACCCTGATCTTCTCATCCGCACGAGCGGGGAGGAGAGGCTGTCAAATTTCCTTCTGTGGCAGCTGGCCTACTCGGAGTTCTATTTTACAGATGTGCTCTGGCCGGATTTCACAAAAGAGGATCTTGTAAAAGCCATAGAGCAGTACAATGCAAGAGACCGGCGCTACGGCGGCGTGAAGAAGAAGGAGGGTGGGGAAGATGTTTAAGACCAGACTTTTGAGCGGGATCGTGCTGGTGATCGTTCTGATCGCCACGGTGGGATACGGTGGTAATCTTCTCTTTGCGGCCCTGGCGGTGATCAGCCTGATTGGCATGAGCGAGCTCTATAAAGTAGTGGATGCGCACAAAAAGGCGCTGGGCATTACAGGCTATGTGGGGGCGGTCTGCTACTACGCCCTTCTGTATTCAGACCATATGGAGTGGATGACCGCCTTTACCATCCTTTTCCTTGTGGTGGTCATGGCAGTCTATGTGTTCACCTTCCCGGCCTTCAGGACCGAGCAGGTGATGGTGACATTCTTCGGCCTGTTCTACGTGGCAGTGATGCTCTCCTACGTGTACCAGACCCGGATGCTGCCGGAGGGAGGCACGGCGGTGTGGCTGATCTTCTTAAGCTCCTGGGGATGTGACACCTGCGCCTACTGCGTGGGCATGCTCATCGGGAAGCACAAGATGGCGCCCCGCTTAAGTCCCAAGAAATCTGTGGAAGGCGGCGTAGGAGGCGTTCTTGGCGCGGCGCTTCTTGGCGCGCTCTTTTCCCTGGCCATGAACCAGTGGGGCGGTGCGGACGTGGATCCTCTGCTCTATGCAGTGATCTGCGGTGCCGGCGGTATTATCTCTCAGATCGGGGATCTGGCTGCTTCAGCCATCAAGCGCAATCACGACGTGAAAGATTATGGAAAGCTGATCCCGGGGCACGGCGGTATCCTGGACCGGTTTGACAGCGTCATCTTTACGGCGCCGGTGATCTATTATCTGGCAGCCATGATCCGATAGGCTGAACCTTTTTGCAGGAAGGAAGATAGAAATGAAGAAAATTGCCATACTGGGTTCCACAGGCTCCATTGGCACACAGACCCTGGAGGTTGTGAGGGAAAACAGAGATATAGAAGTGACGGCACTGGCAGCGGGCAGCAATATCGATCTGCTGGAGGAGCAGATCCGGGAATTCTCGCCCTGCCTGGCTGCAGTCTGGGAGGAAGAGAAAGCGGCGGAACTGAAAAGCCGCATCCGGGATCTGGATACAAAGGTTGTATCCGGCATGGACGGACTGATTCAGGTATCAACAGAGGAAAAGGCGGATATACTTGTAACAGCTATTGTCGGTATGATCGGTATCCGCCCCACTATGGAGGCTATCCGGGCCGGAAAGGACATTGCACTGGCGAACAAGGAGACCCTGGTGACAGCGGGACATCTGATCATGCCCCTGGCCAAGGAGCGGGGCGTGTCCATCCTCCCTGTGGACAGCGAGCACAGCGCCATATTCCAGTCTCTCCAGGGAGGGCAGGAGCGGTCGCTGAAGAAGATCCTTTTGACCGCTTCCGGAGGGCCCTTCCGGGGCAGAAAGCGGGAGGAGCTTAAAGATGTGCAGGTGGAGGACGCCCTGAAGCACCCCAACTGGGAGATGGGCAGGAAGATCACCATCGACTCCTCCACCATGGTGAACAAAGGTCTGGAAGTGATCGAGGCAAAGTGGCTCTTCGGTGTGGACGTGGATCAGATCCAGGTGGTGGTCCAGCCCCAGAGTGTGGTCCATTCTATGGTGGAATACGAGGACGGAGCAGTCATTGCCCAGCTGGGGACGCCGGACATGAAGCTTCCCATCCAGTACGCCCTCTACTATCCCCGGCGGAGGTATCTGCCGGGAGAGAGACTGGATTTCTGGAGCATCGGAAAGCTGGATTTTGAGAGGCCGGATACAGATACGTTCCAGGCGCTTGAACTGGCGTACAGGGCCGGGAGGGCAGGAGGCAGCCTTCCCACTGTGTTTAACGCAGCAAATGAGATGGCTGTGGCCAAATTCCTGGACAGAAAGATCAGGTACCTGGAGATTACGGATCTGATCGGAGAGTGCATGGAGCGTCACGTAAATATTCCATCCCCCTCTCTCGACGAGATACTGGACACAGAAGCGGGCGTCTATGAATACATAAACAGCAGACTTGGCAGGAGGTAACACTTGGGTATAATCATTGCAATCTTAATCTTCAGCTTTATCATCTTTTTCCACGAACTGGGACATTTTACCCTGGCAAAGCTGAACCACATCGATGTGCAGGAGTTCTCTGTGGGCATGGGACCGGCGATCTTTACAAAAGAGTACCACGGCACCCTGTACGCAGTGCGTATCCTGCCCATCGGCGGGTACTGCGCTATGGGAGAGGACGAGGAGGCTACGGACTCTCCCACCAATTTCAACAATAAATCCGTTTGGGCCCGGATCTGTGTCATAGCGGCCGGCGCTGTCTTTAATTTTATCCTGGCTCTTATATGTGCTGTCGTCCTTATAGGGATGGCCGGTTACGACGAGCCTTTGGCAGGTGAGGTGGAAGAAGGATATCCGGCAGCGGAGGCGGGACTTCAGCCGGGAGACCGGATCGTTGAGATGAACGGCAAGAACATCCATCTTTTCAAGGAAATCCAGGTCTACAACCAGTTTCACCAGGGAGAGGACGTGGAGCTGACCTATTTAAGGGACGGGGAGGAATACACAGTCACCATCACGCCGAAATTTGATGAGGACCTCCAGTATTACAGGCTGGGCATCAGCAGCAGCGGCTACACGGCGGCGAATCCTTTGACGGCCATCCAGTACGGGGCCTACGAGGTCAAGTACTGGATCGATACCACTATTCTGAGTCTTAAGATGCTGGTGACGGGCCAGATCGGCATTGACCAGCTGTCAGGGCCTGTGGGGATCGTGGATGTGGTGGATGACACCTACCAGGAGGCCAGAAGTTACGGCGCTGCCACAGTGGCAGTCAATATGCTGAACATTGCGATCCTGATTTCCGCTAACCTGGGAGTTATGAACCTTCTGCCTCTGCCTGCTCTGGACGGAGGACGGCTTGTCTTCCTTGCCATAGAGGCGGTGCGGCGCAAGCGCATCCCGCCGGAGAAAGAGGGGTACGTCCACTTTGCAGGGATCGTGCTTCTGATGGCACTGATGGTAGTCGTTATGTTCAATGATATACAGAGAGTGTTCTTTTAGGGAGTCTGCCCCGGGGAGGGATACAGACTATAAATATATTGCAAAAAGAGGAACAGTTCCGCGTCTTGGGAGACGGATCTGCTCCTCTTTTTTTGACCTTTTGCCGGCAGAAAGATGTATTGCTAAAAAATTAACAGAAATACGAAAAACAGTTGAATTAGAGAGAAAAAAAATATATAATATAATAGGCAGAAAATTTGGTTGACTTTTTGCAATTATCTATAATCTGCATGGGAAAACCTGATTTAAATAATAATGAAAATGGAGGGCTAGGTTATGAGCAACATGGCAACAGAAAATGCAGCAAGCCGGAGAATCATGTCTCTGCTTGATGCAGGCAGCTTTGTTGAAATCGGCGGCGGCGTGACTGCCAGAGCAACTGATTTTAACATGCAGGAAACAAAAACTCCGGGAGACGGCGTCATTACCGGATACGGACTGATCGATGGAAATCTCGTCTACGTCTACAGCCAGGATGCATCTGTTCTTGGAGGATCTATCGGCGAGATGCATGCGAAGAAGATCGTGTCCGTCTACGATATGGCGATGAAGATGGGCGCGCCCGTCATCGGACTTGTGGACTGTGCGGGTATCCGTCTGCAGGAGGCGACAGATGCGCTGGACGCATTTGGACAGCTGTATCTGAAACAGACGCTGGCTTCCGGCGTTGTTCCCCAGATCACAGCGATCTTCGGAAACTGCGGCGGTGGACTGGCTGCCCTTGCCGCACTGACAGATTTCACATTTATGGAAGAGAAGAGCGCAAAACTGTTTGTGAATTCGCCCAATGCAATTCCGGGCAATACGGTCCAGAAATGCGACACATCCTCCGCGAAATTCCAGAGTGAGTCTGCAGGCCTTGTGGATGCGGTGGGAACAGAGGAGGGGATCCTCTCTGACATCCGCTCACTGATCTGTATGCTGCCGTGCAACAATGAGGAGGACGCCTCCTACGATGAGTGTACCGACGACCTGAACCGTCTGTGCGCGGATATCGAGAATGCGGCAGAAGATACATCCATAGCTCTGGCCCAGATTTCAGACAACGGTGTTGTGTTTGAGGTGAAGAAAGACTATGCGAAAGACATGGTTACCGCTTTTATCCGCCTCAACGGCATGACTGTGGGAGCTGTTGCAAACCGCTCCAAAGTATACAACGAGAATGCAGAAGTGGTGGCAGAATTCGACGGTTCTTTGTCCACAGCGGGCGCGAGAAAAGCAGCGCAGTTTGTGAAATTCTGTGACTCCTTCAATATTCCGGTTCTTACCCTGACAAATGTGACAGGCTTTGATGCTTCCAAGTGTGCGGAGAGAAACCTGGCAAGGGAGACGGCAAAGCTGATCTATGCATTTGCAGACGCAACCGTTCCGAAAGTAAATGTCATTATCGGGAAAGCTTACGGCAGCGCTTATGTGGCTATGAACAGCAAATCCATCGGCGCGGACATGGTATACGCCTGGCCGGACGCTGAGATCGGCATGATGGACGCGGACCTGGCAGCCAGGATCATGTATCCTGACGCTGACAGGACAGCCCAGAGGGAGAAGGCGGCAGATTACCGCGCCCTGCAGTCCAGCCCGGCTTCTGCAGCAGGACGGGGATATGTGGACGCCGTCATCAGCCCGGCAGAGACGCGCAAGTATATTATCGGAGCATTCGAGATGCTCTTTACCAAGAGGGAGGATCGTCCTGCCAAGAAACATGGAACAGTTTAGTGAGGTGAGACAAATTGAAGAAGAAAATTAGCTTATTATTATGCACGCTCATGGCTGTGTTTGCCCTGGCCGGATGCAGCGGCAGCGACTCGGGAGTCGAGTATGACCAGGCGGCCATAGAGGAGGCCACCGAGTTCCTCATCACCTACTGCTCCACAGCGGATGATACGACCATTGAGCAGTGGAACAGCCTCTCTGATGAGCAGCTGGAGATCCAGATGGCGCAGTCAGGTTATCCTTTCACCGGGGACAGCTTCCTTGGCTCCATGGACGCCTGGCAGGCAGGCGTGGAGGAGTGCGGAGCTTACGAGGGACACGGTGATTTCACATACGATGCCTCCCAGACAGAGCTCTCTGTGACGACTACAGCTCAGTTTGCGGACCGCGAGGCAAACCTGGAGATCATCTACAAGACAGATGTCCGCGGCAACCTGCATCTGGACAGCCTTACAGTCAGCGGTATCTACTCCATGAGCGAGATCCTGAGCAAGGCGGGATTGAACACCCTTCTTGGTATGGGAACCGTGTTTGTGGTACTGATCATCATCAGCGTGATCATCTCCCTGCTGAAATATATACCGAAACTGCAGGAGGCGTTTTCTAGAAAGAATACAAAAGCCCAGGCGGCGGAAGTTTCTGCGGCAGCAGCTCCGGAACCGGTTCAGACGGCAGTGCCGGAAGCGGCGCCCGAACCGGAGCCTGAGGATGTGACAGACGATGGCGAGCTTGTGGCAGTTATCGCAGCAGCGATAGCGGCATCGGAAGAAGTACCGGCAGACGGCTTTATCGTGAGAAGCATCAGACGTCGGAAATCAAATAAATGGATGTAAGTATAACCGGATCAGGAGGATATAAAAATGAAAAATTACACAATCACAGTAAATGGAAATGTATACGATGTAACGGTTGAGGAGAAAGCAGCAGGAGCAGCGCCGGCAGCGGCAGCAGCACCGGCAGCGGCACCGAAAGCAGCAGCGCCGGCACCGAAGGCACCTGCGGCAGCACCCGCACCGAAAGCGGCAGCAGGGGCAGGCTCCATCCAGGTGAAGGCAGGAGCGGCCGGAAAAGTATTCAAGATCGAAGCCAATGTAGGTCAGGCCGTAAAGCGCGGTGACGCTGTTATCATCATTGAGGCTATGAAAATGGAGATCCCCATCGTGGCACCCGAGGACGGAACCGTTGCCAGCATCGATGTGGCTGTAGGCGATGCCGTTGAGGCAGGCGCAGTTCTGGCTACATTGAACTAGGCGGCTAAGATGCCGTTCTGACGGAAACTTTTGAAACACGACTGGAGGTTAAAAAATGGATTATATTATAACGACCTTGGGAAACCTCGTGCAGCAGACAGCCTTCCTCAACCTTACATGGGGAAATCTGGTCATGATCGCTGTTGCATGTTTTTTCCTCTATCTTGCAATCAGACATGGATTTGAACCTCTGCTGCTCGTGCCTATTGCCTTCGGTATGCTGCTTGTCAATATCTATCCGGATATTATGCTGCATGCAGAGGACGCGGCCAACGGCACAGGAGGACTTCTCTATTATTTCTACGTACTGGATGAGTGGTCCATCCTTCCGTCACTGATCTTCCTCGGCGTGGGAGCCATGACGGACTTCGGACCGCTGATCGCCAACCCCAAGAGCTTTCTTCTGGGAGCGGCAGCACAGTTCGGTATTTTCGCCGCTTACCTTGGCGCTATGGCCATGGGATTTTCCGACAAGGCGGCTGCCGCTATCGCCATCATCGGCGGTGCGGACGGACCGACGTCCATCTTCCTTGCCGGAAAGCTGCAGCAGACAGCAATCCTTGGCCCTATTGCCGTGGCAGCTTACTCTTACATGGCGCTGGTTCCTATCATTCAGCCGCCGGTAATGAAACTTCTGACAACAGAAAAAGAAAGAAAGATCAAGATGGAGCAGCTTCGTCCTGTATCCAAGCTGGAGAGGATCCTCTTCCCCATCATTGTTACCATCGTGGTATGTATGATCCTTCCTACCACAGCACCTCTCGTAGGTATGCTCATGCTTGGTAACCTGTTCCGCGAGTGCGGTGTGGTAAGACAGCTTACAGAGACAGCTTCCAATGCACTGATGTACATTGTAGTTATCCTTCTTGGTACATCCGTCGGCGCTACAACAAGTGCAGAGGCATTCCTTAATCTGGATACACTGAAGATCGTGGCCCTCGGACTGATCGCTTTTATCTTCGGTACAGCGGCAGGTGTCCTGCTCGGAAAACTGATGTGCGTGCTTACCGGAGGAAAGGTCAATCCGCTGATCGGATCAGCCGGCGTGTCAGCCGTGCCTATGGCGGCCAGAGTATCCCAGAAAGTGGGTGCGGAGTACGATCCAACCAACTTCCTTCTCATGCATGCCATGGGACCGAACGTGGCCGGAGTTATCGGTACGGCGGTAGTCGCCGGAACCTTTATGGCAATCTTCGGAGTTATGTAAGACCGGATTTCCGGTCTGCATGACAGCCGGACCCGGCAATTTGAATAGAATATAATGGAGGAAGAAATAATGGCAGAAATTCAGAAAAAACCAGTGAAAATAACAGAAACCATTCTGCGGGATGCACACCAGTCTCTGATCGCCACACGTATGACAACAGAGCAGATGCTGCCCATTATCGATAAAATGGATAAGGTCGGCTACCATTCCGTGGAGTGCTGGGGCGGCGCTACATTTGACGCGTCCCTCCGCTTCCTGAAGGAAGATCCCTGGGACAGACTTCGCAAGTTCAGGGATGGATTTAAAAACACAAAGCTTCAGATGCTTTTCAGAGGACAGAACATCCTGGGATACCGTCCCTACGCAGATGACGTGGTAGAGTACTTCGTACAGAAATCCGTGGCAAACGGCATTGATATCATCCGTATCTTTGACTGTATGAATGATCTCCGCAACCTGCAGACTGCGGTCAAGGCGGCAAACAAGGAGAAAGCGGACGCACAGGTGGCCCTTTCCTACACACTGGGAGATGCCTACACAATGGACTACTGGGTAGACATCGCCAAGAGAATTGAGGATATGGGTGCCAATTCCATCTGTATCAAGGACATGGCAGGTCTGCTTCTGCCCTACGAGGCTACAAAGCTGATCGGAGCACTGAAAGAGGCAGTGGATCTCCCAATTCAGCTTCACACCCACTACACATCAGGCGTGGCTTCCATGACTTACCTGAAAGCAGTGGAGGCAGGTGTGGACGTCATCGACACAGCGATGTCTCCGTTCGCCCTGGGAACATCCCAGCCGGCCACAGAGGTTATGGTGGAGACCTTCCGCGGAACACCTTACGATACAGGACTGGACCAGAAGCTTCTGGCGGAGATCGCGGACTATTTCCGTCCTATCAGAGATGAGGCTCTGGACAGCGGACTTCTCAATCCGAAGAACCTTGGCGTCAACATCAAGACACTTCTGTACCAGGTACCCGGAGGTATGCTCTCCAACCTTACATCCCAGCTTAAAGAGCAGGGCGCTGAGGATAAGTACTACGAGGTCCTGGAAGAAGTGCCGAGAGTCCGCAAGGATCTGGGCGAGCCACCTCTTGTTACACCTTCCTCACAGATCGTGGGAACACAGGCTGTGTTCAATGTGCTGATGGGAGAGCGCTACAAGATGGCCACAAAAGAGACAAAGGACGTCCTGAGCGGAAAATACGGTGCTACTGTTAAACCGTTCAACCCGGATGTGGTTAAGAAGGTTCTCGGAGATAATCCGGAAGTTATCACATGCCGCCCGGCAGATCTGATCCCGGATGAGCTGGATACGCTTAGAAAAGAGTGTGAGCAGTGGATCCAGCAGGATGAGGACGTGCTGACATACGCCCTCTTCCCGCAGGTGGCAACAGACTTCTTCAAATACAGGGAAGCACAGCAGACAAAGATCGATCCTGTTGTTGCGGATACAGAAAGCGGAAGCTATCCTGTATAACAGGGCAACGGAGGATCGTGTAAGAAAGAAATAGTGGACAGACAGACTGCCGGCAGATCATGGGATCTGCCGCGGCCTGTCTGCTTTTTTATACATGGCTATACATTGAAGACTGTTTCTCTTCAGGTGAGCTCCGCGATCCGGGATACGCCCACGTAGATTTCGGAAATTTTATACCAGGTGGAATAATCTGTAATCCCTGTCTGTGGCAGCCCGAAGACTCCCTGGAACTGCCGCACTGCCTCAGCCGTGGCAGGTCCGTAAATGCCGTCTGCGTTAAGTGTGGGGAGAGCTGGATAGGCTCCGGCAATAACATTCAGTTGCTCCTGGAGTTGACGGACTTTCGCTCCGGTGGAGCCGATTTCCAGATTGTAGCCGGGCCAGGAGGAGGGAATGCCGGAGATGGCCTCTGCGGTGTTAATGTACATGTCATCCCCGTAGTAGTAGCGTAGGATCTCAATGGGAGAGTAGCCCTGGTCTCCCAGAGATTTTGATCCCCACTGGGTCATCCAGTTTGGACACTGTACCTGGCGCCCGTCGCAGTACTGGGTCAGGATGGGCTGGCGCACATTGGGGCGGGACAGGTAATCCGCAAAGAGCTCATCCACGATGACGGAGATGGTATCATAGATATTCCGTTCCGGGATCCACTTGTGGTCAAAGGCTGTGGAAGAGGTGATGGTGAAATCAAATCCCTGATTCCTGTACCACTCTGTATAAACCCGATTCAAGGTGAAGGACATGATGGCCAGCACATTGGCCCGGATGGTGTTGGCGGGCCAGGTGGCGTAGATCTCGCTGGAGGCCACATTTTTGATGTAGTCCTTGTATTTCACATAGTAATTCCGGGCCGTGCTGTCCCTGGGGCTGCCGTCGTGGACCACGATGTACTCCGGCACCACCACTCGGCTTAAGACGATCTCCCCGGTCTCATTTACCGGCTTGATCTCATCCTCCGGGATTTTGGGAGGATAGTTCCCGTAGAGAGTGTGGGCTGGGATGACAAAGCGCTCCTCCCGCCTGTCTGTGGAGTCGGAGGGACGCATCCTTATGTTCTGGATGGCAGTCACATCTCCCAGGATCTCGGCCCCTGCTATGCTGACTGTCTCAAATCCCGGGGCGCTGGCGAGGATAGTGTACTCGGAGTAGGGCTGCTCGTCAGAATTGACATCTAAGCTGTACTCCACGGGCGGCGCGTCCAGCTCCAGTGTCTCTGTCTGGCCGGAGCTGTCCGTGGAAGTCTCCTCCAGTATGTTGTCGGGGATGCCGGTGTAGGAGATGCGGATGTCGGCGCCGGAGACCGGATACCCGTTTATTTCTGAGGTGACGTTGATCTTCAGTTTTCCTATGGAAGAAGGCATAGTGAACCTCCCGGCACAATGGTTTTGTCAGTGTCAGTATATGAGGGGAAAATCAGATTGTGAAAAAAAGAAAATTTTCATATACTATATGTGGATACGAAAAAGCCGGCTGTGCCGGCCCGCAGGATTTTTTGACAGGAGTTTGGCTATATGGATAGAAGAAAGAGAAAGAGAGGATGCGGGGTGCTCTGCCTGCTCCTGGCGGCTGCCGCCGGAGCGGTCCTCTTTGGCTGCAGGGACAGCATTGCCGCCCTTTTAAGAGCGCAGCAGGAGAAGATCATGGAGACGGCAGCCCTGGAGGATGCGTCCACAGAGGACGGCGGACAGGAGCAGGCCGGGGCAGGAGAGGGAAGCGCGGTGTCCGGGGAGCCTTCCGGGACAGAAAAGTACTACTTTCAGCAGCTGGATGAGAGGGAGAGGGAGGTCTACGGGAAGATACGGGATGGACTTCTGGCCTTTCAGGAGGAGATAGAGCTGGAGGACGCGTCCACGGAGGAGATAGACCGTCTGTACGGCCTGGTCATGAAGGACTACCCGGAAATATTCTGGTGCGACGGGGCCGGCAGCGTGGTGACGAGCAGCGCCTCCTTTGGACTTTCCGGCCGCAGCGCCGCACTGCGGCCGGAGTACAACTGCTCGGAGGAGGAAAAGGAGGAGCGCCGGAGCCGGATAGAGGCGGAGGCGGACCAGTGTCTGTCAGGGATAGACAGCCAGGCAGGTGATTACGATAAGATCCTGTACGTGTACGAGTATGTGATAGGCGGCGTGGAGTATGACCTGTCAGCACCGGACAATCAGAATATTTACAGCGTGTTTGTGGGGAGGCACTCGGTGTGCGCCGGCTACGCCAAGGCGGTGCAGTATCTTTTGGAGAGGCTGGGCGTGTTCTGCACCTACGTCAGCGGCACGGCCGTCTCCCGGTCAGGGGAGGGCGGCCACGCCTGGAACCTGGCCAGGTGCGAGGGACAGTACTGCTATGTGGATGCCACCTGGGGAGACCCGGTCTACCTCCAGGAGGGCCGGGAAGAGGACCAGGAGGCGCAGGAGAGTCCGGAGATCGCCTACGATTACCTGTGCTGCGATGACACACAGCTCTTCCGGACCCATACGCCGGACAGCGACCAGGAGCTCCCGGCCTGCAGTACCATGGCCTACAATTACTATGTGGTGAACGGCATGTACTATGAGACCTACGATCCGGAGACCATCCTGCAGGCTATGAACCGTTCCATCGCAGCAGGAGAAGGGATGACTGTGCTGAAGTTTTCAGGGCCGGAGGTGTACCGGGAAGCCAGGGAGGAAGTGCTGACGGACTTGGCCGACAGGGCAGCCCGGAACCTGGCTCACCTGTACGGTATCGGCACGGTGAGATACTCCTACCGGGACGATGACAGCCTTGACAAGATAACCATGTACTGGGACTACGAATAAAATGTATTTTATCGGTTGAAAATTGTCCTGATCTGTAGTATAATCTTTACAATTTGTGGAGACATGATTTGTCGCTGGGGAGAAATGTAGAAAGGCAGTTGTGCTTGCACATACTGCCTTTTATTTCGCCCGGAAACATGCGGGCGCTTCAGCTGGCAGAACAATCTTCGCATATTACATGAAAACATTGTGAAGGGAAAAGGTGAATAAATGAAAGCGTTTCTTATTTTGGAAGACGGAACTGTCTTTACGGGAACCAGCATTGGATCTACGAGAGACATGATCAGTGAAATTGTATTTAATACCTCCATGACAGGCTATCTGGAGGTGCTGACTGACCCTTCTTACGCAGGACAGGCCGTAGTTATGACCTATCCATTGATTGGAAATTACGGAATTACACCGGACATGGAGTCAAAGAAAGCATGGCCGGACGGTTACATCGTAAGAGAATTATCGAGAATGCCAAGCAACTTCCGCTGCGAGGGAACCATCCAGGACTTCTTAAAGGAGCAGGATATCCCGGGCATCGCAGGAATTGATACCCGCGCCCTCACCAAGATCCTGAGGGAAAAGGGAACCATGAACGGTATGATCACTACCAATGAAAACTTTGATCTGGATGAGATCCTTCCGAAACTTCATGCGTACACAGTGGGAGATGTTGTGTCAAAGGTTACATGCCAGGAACCATATGTGCTGGAAGGAAATGGACCGAGGGTGGCGCTGATGGATTTCGGAGCCAAGAACAATATCGCAAAGTCCCTCAACAAGAGAGGCTGCCAGGTGACCATCTATCCGGCAGACACGACCGCTGAGGAGATCATCGCCTCCAGGCCGGACGGCATCATGCTCTCCAACGGCCCCGGGGACCCGGAGACCTGCACGGAGATCATCGGGCAGATCAAAAAGCTCTACGAGACAGATATCCCCATCTTTGCCATCTGTCTGGGACACCAGCTTATGGCTCTTGCCAATGGGGCAAAGACATACAAACTGAAATATGGTCACAGAGGCGGCAATCATCCGGTGAAGGATCTGACAAACAACCGGGTGTACATCTCCTCCCAGAATCACGGCTACGCGGTGGATGCCTCCACCATTGACCCGGCCATCGCAAAAGAGGCCTTTGTCAATGTCAACGACGGCACAAACGAGGGACTTTCCTATGTAGGAAAGAATATTTTCACTGTGCAGTTCCATCCGGAAGCATGTCCGGGACCACAGGACTCCGGGTATCTGTTTGACAGGTTTATGGATATGATGAAAGGAGCAAACTAATGCCTAGAAATAAAGATATTAAAAAAGTACTGGTTATCGGTTCCGGTCCGATCGTCATCGGGCAGGCGGCAGAATTTGACTATGCGGGAACACAGGCCTGCCGTTCTCTGAAAGAGGAAGGCCTGGAGGTTGTCCTTCTCAACTCAAACCCTGCCACCATCATGACAGACAAGGATATTGCGGACCGCGTCTACATCGAGCCTCTGACAGTGGAAGTGGTGGAGCAGCTCATCCTGAAGGAGAAGCCGGACAGCGTCCTTCCCACTCTGGGCGGACAGGCAGCTCTGAACCTGGCCATGGAGCTGGAGGAGAACGGCTTCCTGAAGAGAAACAATGTGCGCCTCATCGGTACCACATCCGAGACCATCAAGAAGGCGGAGGACCGTCTGGAGTTCAAGACCACCATGGAGAAGATCGGCGAGCCATGTGCGGCTTCCCTTGTGGTGGAGAACGTGGAGGATGGTATCAAGTTCGCAGAGAAGATAGGCTACCCGGTAGTCCTGCGCCCCGCCTACACGCTGGGCGGCAGCGGCGGCGGTATCGCCCACGACAGAGAGCAGCTTGTGGAGATCCTGGAAAACGGACTTCGCCTCTCCCGCGTGGGACAGGTCCTTGTGGAGCGCTGCATCGCGGGTTGGAAAGAGATTGAGTACGAGGTGATGCGGGATGGCAACGGCAACTGCATCACGGTATGTAATATGGAAAACATTGACCCGGTCGGCGTGCACACAGGCGACAGTATCGTAGTGGCTCCCTCTCAGACACTGGGGGACAAGGAGTACCAGATGCTCCGTACCTCAGCCCTGAACATCATCAGCGAGCTGAACATCACCGGTGGATGTAACGTGCAGTATGCCCTGCACCCGGATACATTTGAATACTGCGTTATCGAGGTAAATCCCCGTGTCAGCCGTTCTTCTGCCCTGGCTTCCAAGGCAACAGGCTATCCCATAGCCAAGGTGGCGGCCAAGATCGCTCTTGGATACACCCTGGATGAGATCAAGAATGCAGTTACACAGAAGACATACGCAAGCTTCGAGCCCATGCTGGACTACTGCGTGGTGAAGATGCCCCGTCTTCCGTTTGATAAATTCATCAGCGCAAAGCGTACGCTGACAACCCAGATGAAGGCCACAGGAGAGGTCATGAGTATCTGTGACAACTTCGAGGGCGCCCTCATGAAGGCCATCCGCTCCCTGGAGCAGCATGTGGACAGCCTTATGTCCTACGACTTCACGGCCCTTACAAAAGAGGAACTGCTGGAGAAGCTGGAGATCGTGGACGACCGCCGTATCTGGATGATCGCGGAGGCACTGAGAAAAGGCATCTCCTACGATGAGATCAACAGGATCACAAAGATTGACAAATGGTTCATCGACAAGATCGCCCGCCTGGTAGAGATGGAGCAGACACTGAAGACAACACCTCTGTCAGCAGACATCTTAAAAGAGGCAAAGAGAATGGAGTTCCCGGACAATGTGATCGCAGACCTGACCGGAAACACAGAGCGTCAGATCCATGACATGCGCCACGAGTACGGCATTACTGCTTCCTACAAGATGGTTGACACCTGCGCGGCTGAGTTTGCGGCTGCCACACCGTACTACTACTCTGTATACGGAAGCGAAAATGAGGTGGAGGAGACAAAGGGACGCAAGAAAGTCCTTGTCCTCGGTTCCGGCCCCATCCGTATCGGACAGGGGATCGAGTTCGACTTCTGCTCCGTGCACTGTACATGGGCTTTCTCCAAAGAAGGATATGAGACCATCATCGTCAACAACAACCCGGAGACAGTTAGTACAGACTTTGACATTGCAGACAAGCTGTATTTTGAGCCTCTCACACCGGAGGATGTGGAGAGCATCGTGGATCTGGAGAAACCGGACGGCGCCGTGGTACAGTTCGGCGGCCAGACAGCCATCAAGCTGACAGAAGCTCTCATGAAGATGGGCGTGCCCATCCTTGGTACATCCGCAGAGAACGTGGACGCGGCAGAGGACAGGGAGCTCTTTGACGAGATCCTGGAGAAATGCGGTATCCCGCGCCCAACAGGCGGCACGGTGTTTACTGCTGAGGAGGCAAAAGAGGTTGCCAACCGCCTTGGTTATCCTGTGCTGGTACGTCCTTCCTACGTACTTGGCGGACAGGGCATGCAGATCGCCATCAACGACCATGACATAGATGAGTTTATCGGTATCATCAACCGGATCGCTCAGGATCACCCCATCCTGGTAGACAAGTATCTCCAGGGCAAGGAGATCGAGGTGGACGCTGTCTGCGACGGAGAGGACATCCTCATACCGGGTATCATGGAGCATATTGAGAGAGCGGGTATCCACTCCGGAGACAGTATCTCCGTCTATCCGGCGCAGAGCATTTCCGAGAAGACAAAGAAGACCATCGAGGAGTACACCAGGAAGCTGGCCCAGTCCCTCCATGTCATCGGACTGATCAACATCCAGTTCATCGTGTGCGGGGAGGACGTGTACGTCATCGAGGTCAACCCCAGGTCCAGCCGTACCGTTCCCTACATCAGCAAGGTGACAGGCATCCCCATCGTGCCGCTGGCAACAAAGGTGATCATCGGACACAAGCTGAAGGACCTGGGCTACACCCCGGGACTGCAGAAGGAGGCAGACTACTTTGCCATCAAGATGCCGGTATTCTCCTTTGAGAAGATCCGGGGCGCTGATATTAGCCTCGGACCTGAGATGAAGTCCACAGGAGAGTGCCTGGGTATCGCAAAGACCTTTGACGAGGCCCTCTACAAGGCATTCCTGGGAGCCGGCATCAAGCTGCCGAAGCACAAGAACATGATCATCACCGTCCGGGATGAGGATAAGCCGGAGGCTGTGGAGATCGGACGCCGCTTTGAGAAGATCGGTTACAAGATCTTCGCCACAAGGAGCACAGCCGAGGCCCTGCAGGCCGGAGGCGTGAAGGCCGTTCCCGTGAACAAGATAGAGCAGGAGTCACCCAACCTTATGGATCTGATACTGGGACACAAGATCGACCTTGTCATCGACACGCCGCCTCAGGGGGCGGACAGGGCAAGGGATGGCTTTGTGATCCGCAGGAACGCCATCGAGACAGGCGTCAACGTGCTGACAGCCATCGACACGGCGGAGGCCCTCATCACCAGTCTGGAGAACACGGACATCAAGAAGCTGACCCTCATCGACATTGCGAAGATTTAGGAGAGGGCCAGATAAGAGAGGAAGAAATAAAAAAACGGGCAGGAATATCATTCCTGTCTGTTTTTTATGGTACAATGAAAAAGCGAAAAGGAGGATGACAGCATGTACCGTATTTTGATCGTGGAGGACGACAGCACCATCGCGGAGGCACTGAAGAGACATCTGGAGGGCTGGGATCATGAGACAGTGATAGCGGAGGATTTTAAGAATATCATGGCTGAGTTTACCAGGGTGGAGCCGGACCTTGTGCTCCTGGATATCGGCCTTCCCTTTTACAACGGATTTTACTGGTGCAGCCAGATACGGCAGGTTTCGGATGTGCCGATCATTTTTATCTCCTCTGCCAGCGACAATATGAACATTGTCATGGCCATGAACATGGGAGGGGATGAGTTTATCGAGAAGCCCTTTGACCTGCATGTGGTCACCGCCAAGGTGCAGGCGCTCCTGCGGCGGGCCTATTCCTACCGGGGCAGCGCAAGCCTCATGGAGTACAGGGGCTGCATCCTCAATCTGGCGGACGCTACAGTCACCTACCAGAACAGGAAGACGGACCTGACGAAAAATGAATTTAAGATTTTCCAGTGTCTCCTGGAAAATGCGGGAAAGATCGTGACGAGAGATGAGATCATCGCAAGGCTGTGGGAGAGCGACGCGTTCATCGACGAGAACACGCTGACGGTGAACGTTGCAAGGCTCAGAAAGAAGCTGGCCCAGATCGGCCTGGAGGAGGCTGTCGTGACGAAGAAAGGCATCGGGTACATGGTGGAGGCATGAAGACGTTTGGATACTATCTGAAGGAAATAAGAAGGCCCCTGGCTGTCTATGCCGGGACTGTGTTCATTTTTGCCCTTGTGGGCTATCTCTATGAGGTGACGCGGGACGCTGTGGGCTATGCCCTGCTCCTGTCGGCAGTCATCCTGCTGGTGTGCACGGCTCTGGACCTTGCCCGCTATCTGAAGAGAGAAAGGCGGATAGAGGAGATACGGAGAAATCTCCCCTATGCGGACCCCATGCTTCCGGGGGCGGACACTCTGGCGGAGAGGGAGTACCAGGAAATGCTGACAGAGCTTTTAAGAAAGAGGAGCGAGGAGAAAAATGACGCTGCGGAGAGGCGGCAGGAGAGCATGGATTATTACAGTCTGTGGGGGCACCAGATCAAGACGCCCATAGCGGCCATGCGCCTCCTTCTCCAGGAGGAGGAAAGAGAACGGCAGGGGAAGGACAGCTTTTTAAGGGAGATGGACAAGGAGCTGTTCCGGACAGAGCAGTATGTGGAGATGGTCATGACCTATCTGCGGATCGGGGACATTTCCCAGGATATGGTGCTCTCCTGGTATCCCCTGGACGACCTGATCCGCCAGGCGGTGAGAAAATATTCCAGGCTCTTTATCATCCAGAAGCTGAAGCTGGACTTTAAGGAGACGGACAGCCTGGTGCTGACGGATGAGAAGTGGCTTGTGTTTGTCATAGAACAGATTTTGTCCAACGCGCTGAAATACACAAAGGAGGGCGCTGTCTCCATCTATGCACAAAAAGACGGCCCCAGCCAGATCGCCCTTGTCATAGCGGACACAGGCATCGGCATTGCCCAGGAGGACCTGCCCCGGGTCTTTGAGCGGGGATTTACCGGATACAACGGGAGGGAGTACAAGAAGTCCACGGGCATTGGCCTCTATCTTTGCAGGAGAGTGATGGACCGACTGGGACACGGGATGCGGATCCAGTCTGCGCCGGGAGAGGGGACGAAGGTCTTTCTGGACCTGGGGAGAAAGCCTGTGGAGGCAGAATAAAAGAAGAGAGAGGAGAACACCAATGAAGATACAGAGACTGACGACAAAGAAGGAAAAGGGCTATTCGGCTCCGGACATCCAGGAGGCCATAGACCGGCTGGGGCGCCTGGAAGACCTCTATGAGGCCCTCTATGCGGAGCAGGACAGGATCACTGCGGATATGGAGCGCCTCTCCCAGGCCGGGCGGACGAAGAGCGCCACCTACCGGCAGCTCTTTGCCAGCAAGATGAACGTGACCAATCTCATCTCCAGGATGGAAATCTACATGTGAAGGAGGGGCTTCTAAAGGGGCGGCAGATACCCCAGGCGGATGGCCTTTGTGACCGCCTCCACGGAGGAGGAGACGAAGAGCTTCTCAAATATATGCTGCAGATGGTTGGATACCGTCCGCTCGCTTACCTGTAAGCGGCGGGCGATTTCTTTTCGCTTTATCCCCTGGGAGGAAGATCCTTACATTTTTGTAAGAAGGAGGCGGGCGCTGCGCGGCCATGGTATAATATAACCACTGACTACAGCAAAACAGGAGGCGGAGCAGAGCATGGACAGACTATTTCTTCTGGAGGACGATCAAAGCCTGATAGACGGACTTAGGTATTCCCTTGAGAAAAACGGATTTCGGCTTACCGTGGCCCGCACGGTGGAAGAGGCCATGGAAAGGCTGGAGCGGACGGAGGACTATGACCTTCTGCTCCTGGACGTATCTCTCCCCGATGGGACCGGGTTTGACGTGTGCCGGCAGGTGAGGGCGCAAGACACGGGCATCCCCATTATCTTCCTCACGGCGGCTGACGAGGAGACCAACGTGATCCGGGGGCTGGACGGGGGCGGGGACGACTACATCACAAAGCCCTTCCGCTTAGGGGAGCTGTGCTCCCGCATCCGGGCACAGCTTCGGCGCAGCAGCCGGCCCCAGGAGAGGGAGAGAAAGGAGCTGCGCTCCGGCGGCCTTTTCATAGACCTTCTGGCAGGCCGGGCCTACATGGAGGACAGGATGCTGGAGCTGACAGCGGCAGAGTACCGCCTCCTCTGCCTTCTCGTGGAAAATGAGGACCGGGTGCTGACAAGGACTCAGATCTTGGATGCCCTGTGGGATGGAAACGGGAGCTTTGTGGACGACAACACCCTGTCCGTCTATGTGCGCCGTCTGCGGGAAAAGCTGGAGGAGGACCCGTCGGCTCCGGCCCACCTTCTGACAGTGCGGGGCCGAGGCTATGAATGGAAGGGACAGAGGAGGGGATAAAAGATGAGAGGGATTTTGGAGGAAAGACAGACGAGGAGCTACCTGGCATTTATCCTCCTTCTGGCGGCGGCCATGGTGGCGGCAGCCTGTCTCCTTGGATGGGGGCAGACAGACCGGATGAGGACCCTTTATTTCCAGTGGGAGGGCAGGGTCAGCTCCGGCCTCCTCGGGGAGGGGGTGGAGCCTGCGGTCATTGCCAGAGCCTTTGCCGGGACAGAGGTGACAGCGGAAGGAGAGAGGTTCCTTTTGCAGGCGGGCTACACGGAGGAGACCACGCCCCTCTGGCTTTTGCCGGACCTCTATGAGGCGGGGATGAGGCAGGTGGGAGGACAGGCCGCTGTCTTTGGCGGGCTGTCCCTTCTGCTGCTTATGGGGACCCTTCTCTTCCTGGGACGGAGACAGCGGCTCTATGAGAGGGCGGCGGAGGTGATGGGAGAGTACGCAGGGGGAAATTTCTCCCGTCATCTGCCGAGAAATGAGCGGGGGACTCTGTTCCGGATGTTCGCCTCCGCGGAGCAGCTTGCCACAGCGCTGCAGGCCAGGAGCCAGGCCAGGCAGGCGGAAAAGGAGATGATGAAGGAGACTCTCTCTGACATCTCCCACCAGCTGAAAACCCCGCTGTCCGCTCTTTTCATGTACATGGAGATCATGGAGGGAGAGCCGGAGGAGCCCTCCGTGGTGCGGGAGTTTTCCGGGAAGGCCCTGAAGGCACTGGAGCGGATACAGGAGCTCATCCAGACGCTCTTAAAGGTGGCCCGGCTGGACGCAGGGGCGGTGGCCTTTGAGAAGGAGGACTGGCCTGTGGGCCGGCTTGCCGGGGAGGCGGCGGAGCAGCTCCTTGACAGGGCCCGCAAGGAAGAAAAGCAGCTCCTCCTTCAGGGGGAGGAACGCTCCCATCTGGTCTGTGACAGGTCCTGGATGCGGGAGGCCCTCTCCAACCTCATAAAAAATGCCCTGGACCACACGGACCCGGGCGGTGTCATCCGGGTGCGGTGGGAGGAGTCCCCGGCCATGCTGCGGATTTTCGTGGAGGACAACGGCCACGGCATACCGCCGGAGGACATCCATTTTATCTTCCGGCGCTTCTACAGGAGCAGCCGCTCCTCTGACAGGGAGGGGTGCGGGCTTGGGCTTCCCCTGGCAAAGTCTGTCATAGAGGGGCAGGGAGGCGTGATACAGGTGGAGAGCCGGCCCGGCCGGGGGAGCCGGTTTATCATCTCCTTTCCGGGCTTTGGGACAGAGGCCGCATCCGGCGGGCAGGTGACGAAACTGTAAGCTCACATTCATCTGGCTGTAAGGCTAAGGGAGTAGGATATCTACTGTAAAAGGAAGGAGCCGGCCTGGCCGGCGCCGGATAAGGAGGACAAAGACAATGGAACTTTTACGTGTAGAAAATCTCAGCAAGACATACGGGAAGGGGGAAGCGGCGGTCCGGGCCCTCCGGGACGTCTCCTTTTCCATGGAACGAGGGGAGTTCGCCGCCGTGGTGGGAGAGTCCGGCTCCGGCAAGAGCACCCTTCTGAACTGCATCGGCGGGCTGGACGCTCCCACAGGGGGAAAGGTGTACCTGGACGGAGAGGACCTTTTCTCTATGACAGAAAACAAACGGACCATCTTCCGCAGACAGAATATCGGTTTTATCTTCCAGTCCTTCCATCTCATCGAGGAGCTGGACGTGGAGCAGAACATTATTTTCCCCCTGCTTTTGGACTATCGGAAGCCAAAGAAGGGGCAGGTGGAGGAGCTTTTGGAGCTGCTGGGGCTCACAGAGAGACGCCACCATCTGCCGGGGCAGCTCTCCGGCGGGCAGCAGCAGAGGGTGGCCATTGGCCGGGCCCTGGTCATGCGCCCCATGCTCGTGCTGGCAGATGAGCCCACGGGCAACCTGGACTCCAGGAGCAGCCGGGATGTGATGGACCTTCTCTGCAAGGCGTCCCGGCATTACCAGCAGACCGTCCTCATGATCACTCACAATATGAACCTGACCGCCTCTGTGGACCGGGTCATGAAGGTGTCGGACGGAGTCCTCACAGAGATGGGAGGTGTGAGGCGATGAAGAGCTATCTGGACCTGGTGAAAATTTCCGGGAAGGTACACAGGAAGCAGAGCCTCATGACAAGGATCTGCATTTTCCTGGCTGTGTTTCTCGTGGCCGCCATTTTCAGCATGGCGGATATGGAGATCCGGGCGCAGCGGATTTCCACAGTAAAGAGCGACGGGGCCTGGCATGCGGTCTTCAGGGTACTGACCCGGGAGCAGCAGGAGCTGATCGCCGCAAGGCCCGAGGTGGAGGAGAGCTCCTGGTATGGAGCTACCAACTACTGGGTGGACATGGGCTATCAGATCCAGGGGACAGAGACCGTCATCTGCGGATTTGACAGGGAGTTCCTGGACCTTTACCCCTCCGTAGAGATAAAAGAGGGGAGCTTCCCTGAGGGGACGAAGGACGGTGTCGTGCTGACGGAGACTGCCGCTGACAGGCTGGGCATCGGCGTCGGGGACAAGGTCACTCTGGATACGCCGGAGGGAGAGCAGCTTGGCTTTACCGTGTCGGGCATTACGGGGGACACCTCCTCCATCCTGCAGCAGGGCGTCTACGGCATGTTCACGGACCGGGAGATTTACCAGGAGTATTTTATGAAGGACACCCAGGAGCTGGACGGGGAGTTCTACGTGTCCTTCACGCCCTGGTGCGATATCCAGGAGAAGATCAGGGAGATCAGGGACGCCTACTCCTTAAGTGACGAGCAGGTGGGGCAGAACGCGAAGCTCCTTGCCCTCATGCTGCAGAGCAGCGACCCCTACATCTTCCAGCTCTACGGGACAGCGGCAGTGCTGGCGCTCCTCGTTGTCCTGGCAGGCGTGCTGATGATATCGGGGAGCCTCAGCAGCAACATTGCCAGGAGGACCGGATTTTTCGGCATGCTCCGGTGCCTGGGTGCCCAGAAGAGGCAGGTTGTCCGCTTTGTGCGCCGGGAGGCCCTTGGCTGGTGCGTGACCGCCATTCCCCTGGGGGTGTTGGCAGGGGTTCTTGTCACCTGGGCTCTGTGTGCTCTGCTGCGGCTTGTGAGCGACAGATTTTTCGGCGATATGCCGGTCTTTGGCGTCAGCCTGCCGGGGATAGCGGCGGGCGCTGTCATTGGCCTTATCACGGTCCTGCTGGCCGCCAGGGCGCCGGCGAGAAAGGCCTCCAAGGCATCTCCCCTTGCGGCAGTGTCGGGGAACACCGGGGAGATCACCAGGGTCAGGCGCGCGGCCAGGACGAGGTTTTTCCTCGTGGACACGGTGCTTGGCATCCACCACGCAAAGGGAAAGAAGCGGAACTTCATCCTGCTGTCCGCCTCCTTTGCCTTCAGCATCCTGCTCTTTTTGTCCTTCAGCACGGCGGTGGATTTCATGCACCACGCCCTGGTGCCCCTGCGGCCCTACACACCGGACGTGTCCGTGGTGAGCGCAGACGAGACCTGCTCCATCCCGAAAGATCTGGCCCGGGAGCTTGAGGGGAAGGATTATGTAAAGCGGGTCTACGGCAGGAGCTTTGCCTATGAGCTGCCGGCGCAGACCGGCGGGAGGGCGGGCAGCATCAACCTCATCTCCCTGGAGGAGAACCAGCTTGGCTGGGCCGGGGAGGGCATTATAAAGGGAGATATAGAGAGTGTGGAAAAGGGAGACGGCGTGATGGGCGTCTACGTCAGCGAGGACGAGGGCCTCAAGCTGGGGGATGTGATCACTCTGGAGACCTCCTACGGCGTGCAGAAGCTGCCTGTCACAGCCCTCACCTCCTTCTCCATCGTGGGAACCCAGCAGGGGGCGGAGAATGTCTACTGCAGCGAGGCTCTTTTTAGCCAGCTCACAGGTCAGGACGGCTACACCATCATCGACGTGCAGCTTGCGGGAAATGCAACGGAGGGGGACGTGGAGGAAATCCGCAGCCTGGGCGGAGAGGAGACGACCTTCTCGGACCGGCGCATGGACAACGGCGAGGTGAGAGGAGTCTGGTACTCCATGGTCATCTTTGTGTACGGGTTTCTGGCTGTCATCGCCCTCATCTCCATGTTCAACATCATCAACAGCATTGGCATGAGCGTGGAGGCCAGGATGAAGCAGTACGGGGCCATGCGGGCCATCGGCATGAGCAGCGGGCAGCTCATTAAGATGGTGGCGGCGGAGGCGCTCACCTATGTGCTCTCGGGCATGCTCCTTGGCTGTGTTGTGGGCCTGCCCCTCCACAGGCTGCTCTACCAGTCCATGATCACCTCCCGCTGGGGAGATGAGTGGCAGATACCGGGAACAGCCCTTGCCGTGATACTGGCGGTGATGGCCCTCTCCGCCGTGCTGGCGGTGTGGGGCCCTGCAAGGCGGATCAGGAACATGTCCGTGGTGGACACCATCAGCGCTCTTTAGAAAAGTGCGGGGACAGGATTTTGTAAAAAGAGGCGTTTGCAAGCTGCCGTACAGCCTTTGCGCTGTACTACAGGGGTAACTTGCGAACGCCTCTTCTTTGCCCGTTTTTTTAATTCTGGCAGAGAGAAGGAACATAGTCAGGATGTGAAAAACAGAAAAAATAGTTGCGTACGCTACTAAAGTGTGGTATAGTCCTTCACCGGAGCAGAACAAGCAAGACAAGGAGGATTTTCTATGCAAGAGAGAGATTTCCCGGAAATAGGCCGGTGGGTGTCCATCTTCGACAGGCTCATGAAGATGTACTATGACCGGGGCCTGTCCGGGTATGAGATAGGCTGGGGCCAGCAGTTCTATGTGGAATATCTCCAGGAGCATCCCGGGGCCACGTCCCAGGAGATGGCAGAGCGGTTCCGGGTGGACAAGGCGACCCTGACCAAGATCATCAAGAAGCTGACGGAGGTTGGATATATAAGAGTCAGCGGCGATGAGCAGGACCGGCGGGTGAAGCATCTGTATCCCACCGACAAGGCGGTCCCGGCGGCCAGAAGGATCCGTCAGATCCATCAGGATTTCTACGAGACTGTCAGCCAGGGGATGGCCCCGGAGGAGCTGGAGGCTGTAGAGCAGGCGCTGCGGCACATGTCCGACAACATCAATCAGAAGGTATGGCATAGAATGGAGGTACATCATGGAAAATGAACATAAAAAACGAGAAATAAAGGATGGACAGAGGGCCATGATCTTTCTGTGCCTGGTGGTATCAGGCATTTCCTCCTCTGTCCTCTCCACGGCAATGACAACCGCTCTGCCGGGCGTGGTGGAGTATTTCGGGATCAGCACATCGGTGGGCCAGTGGATCACCAGCGGCTACTCCCTGGCCATGGGTATGATCATGCCCCTGACTGTCTTCCTCATCACCCGTTTCCCGACAAAAAGGCTGTATCTGACGGGAATAGGCGCATTTATCGCAGGACTTCTGGTCAGCATATTTGCGGGGGATTTTGCCCTGATGATGGTGGGGCGTGTCCTGCAGGCCTGCGGCAACGGCGTGCTGATGACAGCCGCCCAGGTGGTCATCATGACCATTTATCCCATAAAGAAGCGGGGGACCATGATGGGGACATACGGTCTGGCCACCACGGCCGCGCCTGTCGTGGCGCCCACCATCGCAGGGCTTATGATCGATGCCTTTGGGTGGAAGTCCATCTTCTACGTGTCGCTGGTCATCATGATACTGTCCTTTATCATATCCTGTATCGTGTTTGACGATGTCCTGGAGCTGCAGGACAAGAAATTTGACGTGGTCTCCTTTGTGGAGAGCATCGTGGCCTTTGGCGGCGTGACCCTGGGTATCGGGAACCTGAGCACCTTTGGCATTCTCAGCATAGAGGCAGGGGTTCCGCTTCTTCTCGGAGCCGTGGTCTGCGTCTTCTTTGTGACCCGCCAGTGCAGGCTGGAGAAGCCTTTCCTGGATGTGAAGATACTGGTCAACCGGAATTACGCGGTAAGCGTCATCTCCAGCATGGTCCTCTACCTTGTGATGATGGGCTCCTCCGTTATGATGCCTCTCTATGTCCAGAGCGTCATGGGCTACTCGGCGGTGGTGTCCGGTCTTGTGACCCTTCCCGGCTCCCTGGCCACGGCCCTTGTCAGCCCCTTTGCCGGGAAGCTGTACGATGAGATTGGGATAAAGAAGATTTTTGTGGCAGGGGCTGCCGCTCTTGTCATCAGCAACATAGGCATGTTTTCCCTTTCTATGGAAACGCCTCTGTGGACCGCTACAGCGCTGAATGTGATCCGCAACATTTCCATCGGAAGCCTGATGATGCCCCTCCTCACCTGGGGGACCAGCAACGTGCACCCCACAAAGATAGCGGACGCCTCCTCCCTTCTCACCTCCCTTCGGACCATCGCGGGCTCCATCGGCTCGGCGGTCTTTGTGGGGATCATGACCATGGTGGCTGCGTCCTCAGCGGAGACCTACGGGGACAACGCCATGATGCACGGCATGAACATGTCCTTTTTCTGGATGGCAGTGGGAGCGGCAGTACTTCTGCTGATCGCGGTCTTTGCTGTCAGGGAGCGTTAGGAAATAAATAATAGATCAAAGGGTACTCCTGGTTGACAGAAGATATAAGCTGATGTAAACTTGGAGTACCTTCTTTTTTGAGAAGACATTTCTTGAACCGCATCATTCAAAAAGCGGTTCCCATTCATATCTGACGTATCGGGCATATCTGCCGGATCACCTGGAAATGATGAAAAATTTATGTAAAAGTTGCGCGTGGGGAAGAAACTGTATTATACTGACAAGGAGGAGAGGGATGGAGCAGGAGAAGAGAAGACTGTCCTGGCATCCGGCTGGAGAAGAATATCGGAAGGATATTCAAGAGCTACAATATCATTGAGTACAAATCCCCGGAGGACTATCTGAGCATCAACGATTTCTACAAGGTGTACGCCTATGCCTGCCTGTATCAGTCAGACACGGACCGGGTGATGGAGGTGGACCCGGAGGAGATTACCCTGACATTCGTGTGTATGCGCTACCCCAGGAAGCTGCTGGGGCATCTGAAGAAGGCGAGAGGGATGAAGGTCATCAGGCAGGGTGACGGGATTTACTATCTTGAGGGAGACGCCCTTGCGATGCAGCTCCTGGTGACAAGGGAGCTGTCGGAGAGAGACAATTACTGGCTGCAGCATCTGAGGGGGAACCTGAAGGAGGGCCGCGAGCTGCAGGACCTGATGGAGAGATATGAGCGGCACAGACATTCAAAGTGGTACCAGGCGGCCATGGATCTGATCGTGCGGGCCAACTGGGACAGGATGAAGGAGGAGAAGGAAATGTGCGAGGCATTGAGAGAGCTGTTTGCAGACGAGCTGCAGGAGTCGAAGGAGCAGGGAGAGGAGACAAAGCTTATCTCCTGGATCTGTGCGAAACTAAAAAAGGATAAGCCCATTTCTGCTATCATAGAAGATTTCGGGGAACTGGGAGAGCCGGAGGAGAAGGTAAGCCTCATCTGCGAGACAGCCCGCCGGTTTGCCCCGGACTATGATGTGGACGAAATCTATGCTGCCCTCGCAGAGAGAGGGAGGAGAGGGGCCGGGGAAAAGCAGGTAAACGAACCGTCGGGCTGTGTATCCGGAAAATAGATCATACACAGGCTGACAAAGCCATTCTCTTAGAATATACTCTCTTTAGAAGGAGGGGATGAAATGGACGTAAAAAGGACAGGAAGCTTTATCGCGGAAATGCGGAAGGGGAAAAATATGACCCAGGCGGAGCTGGCAGCAAAGCTCCAGGTGACGGACAAGGCTGTCAGCCGCTGGGAGCGGGGCGTGGGCTACCCGGACATCACGCTTCTTGAGCCGCTGGCCGGGCAGCTTGGGGTTACAGTCCTGGACATTCTGAGAGGAGAGAAGACCTTCCCGGACAAAATGACGGGAGAGGAGACGGAACAGACAGTGGCGGAGACAGTCAGGCTGGCGGCCGGGCAGAGACGCCAGGCAGTCCGGCGCGTTATCCTGCTGGCCATCGTGATGCTGATCGGCGCTGCCATGCTCATTTGGGGTATCCTCTGGTGGACTTCCCAGCAGAGCGCCCTGAAGATCATTGCAGGGGCGGACGGGCCCTCGGCAGTCTTTGTGGCCTGGAAGGTGGAGCCGATGCTGCCGGTTGCTGTCTCGGCGGCGGGGGCTGTGCTGATCCTTGCTTCCCTGCTTATTTACAGATGGAGGAAATAGAGCATGTCAATAGAACACACGGAATCTATCCGCCTTCGCACTGCCTGTGAGGAGGACGCGGAGGCGCTGCTGGATATCTACGCGCCCTATGTGGAGCACACAGCTGTCAGTTTTGAGTATGAGGTGCCCTCTGTGGAAGAGTTCAGAGAGCGTATCCGCCGCATAAGGGAGCGGTATCCGTACCTGCTTGCAGAGTCAGAAGGAGAAATCCTGGGCTATGCCTACGCCTCTCCCTTTCACGAGAGGCGGGCCTACGACTGGGCGGCGGAGATGTCCATTTATCTGCGGAGGGACAGAAGGAGACAGGGGCTTGGGAGGAAGCTGTACGAGGCCCTGGAGGAAATCCTGCGGATGCAGGGGATTACGGATCTCTACGCCTGCATCGCCTGCCCGGAGGGGGAAGACCCGTACCTGAACGGGGACAGTATCCTGTTCCATCAGCGCATGGGATTTCGGACTGTGGGGCGGTTCCCGAGCTGCGGCTACAAATTCCACAGGTGGTACCACATGGTGTGGATGGCAAAAAATATAGGAGCGCATCGGGAAGAGCAGCCTGAGGTAAAGCCTTTTTCATCCATACGGCAAGGAGAGTGATAAGATGGATAAGACACAAGAGAAAAGACACAAGATCAAACTCCTGGCTGTGGACATGGACGGAACCTGCCTGGATGGAAGGAGCCGCATGTCCCGGGAGACAGTGGAAGCCTTGCGGGAAGCGGCCCGGGCGGGTATCATTGTGGTGCCCGCGACAGGCAGGAACCTTCACTGTCTCCCTCACCGGCTGGCGGGGGAGAGAGAGATTTACCGATATGTCATCAGCTCCAACGGGGCCGCAGTGACAGACTGTCGGACGGGAAAGGACCTGTTCCGGTCTATGATCCCAAAGGAGACGGCCCTGGGACTTCTCCGGGACTGCCGGAAGACAGGGGCCGGCATCACGGCCCATCTCCACCATGAATACCTGATACAGGGGCGGCTTCTTGTCCTTCTGGGCAGGCTGATATACGGGAAGGACGCCAGGGGCGTGTACCGTGTAAAGAGCATGGAGAGGACCATTGCAAGATCCAGGTACGGGGTGGAGGAGATCCAGTTTTATTTTCTGCGTCCCGGCGTGCGGGAACGGCTTGAAAAGCTGCTTAAGAGGACCCGGGGCCTGACCTGGGCCAGCACGCCCATATACGTGGAGGTGTTCTCCGAGAAGACGTCCAAGGGGATGGCTCTGGCCGCCCTGGCGGAAAGGCTTGGGATAAAGAAAGAAGAGACGGCCTGCATAGGCGACGGGGAGAACGACCTGCCCATGTTCCGGGCGGCAGGCCTTAAGATGGCCATGGGGAACGCCGTGCCGGAGCTGAGGGAGAAGGCGGATATCATCCTTCCATCCAACGGACGCGGCGGAGCGGCGAAGGGGATACGGCTGTGTCTTCCCCGCTGAGTCAAGCCCGGACAAGGGCAGGAAAACAGATATATAAAAGGAAGAGGACAGATGAGGATCGTAAACCTGATAGAAAACACAGAAGGCCAGCCCGGCTGCCGCTGTGAGCACGGACTGAGCTTTTACATAGAGACGGGGAGACATAAGGTGCTCATGGACACAGGGGCAAGTGATGGATTTCTTGCAAATGCCGACCTTCTGGGAATTGACCTGGGAGGGGTGGACGCGGTGATCTTAAGTCACGGCCACTATGACCACGGCGGCGGGATCCCCGCTTTCGCAAAGAAATATCCGGGGACAAGGATTTATATGCAGCAAAGCGCGGGAGGGAGCTTTTACCACCTGAAGCCGGAGGGTGAAAAGTACATCGGGCTGGAGCCCTGCATCCTGGGGCTGCCCCAGTGCGTGCTCCTCCAGGGAGACCACCGGATCGACAGGGAGCTGTTCCTTTTTTCCGGCATAGAGGGACACAGGATGTGGCCGGAGGGCAACCGGGCGCTGAAGCGGAAGGCCGGGGCGGTGTATATCCAGGACGATTTTTGCCATGAACAGTGCCTTGTGGTAAGTGAGGGGGATTTTCACGTGCTGCTCTCGGGCTGCGCCCACAACGGGGTGCTGAACATACTGGACAGATACCGGGAGATTTTTGGAGACTGGCCGGATGTGCTGGTCAGCGGTTTCCACATGAAGAAGGACAGGTATGAGGAGGCGGACCTGGAACATATCAGGGAGACGGCCCGGCTCCTGAAGAAGACGGGTATTCTCTGCTTCACAGGCCACTGCACAGGACAGAGGGCCTTTGACGTGATGAAGGATATCATGGGGGACCAGCTCCGGGCCATCCACAGCGGGGAAGTGGTCCTGGATACGGGGAAAGCGCTTCCGGATACCGGAGAATTGCTTCAGGATATGAGGGAGGAAAAAGATGCGGATAGCAGTATGTGACGACGAGCCTCTTTTCCTGGAGATGCTCCGGGAGAAGCTGGAGAGATACTACCGCAGCCTGGACCTGCGGATCGACGCCTTCTCCTCCGGGGAGGCCCTTGTGCGGGCTGTGGAGAGAGAGCCCTTCTGCTGGTCCCTGGTCTTCCTGGATATCGAGATGCCGGGGATGGACGGGCTGGAGGCGGCTCGGGCGGTGAGAGACGTAAATGACGCCATCCCGGTCATCCTCCTCACCAGCCACACAGAGTACGCCATGAAAGGGTACGAGGTGGAGGCCTTCCGTTTTCTTGCCAAGCCAGTGGAGGAATCGTCCCTCTTTGGGGCGCTGCGGGCTGTGGAGGAGAGGGAAAGGCGGAACAGGAGGATACAGGTGAAGGCGGACGGGAGAGAGCTTTTTATCCCTCTTGTAGAAATCCTGTATTTCCGAAGTGAGAACGTGTATCTCACCCTGTACATGACAGGCGGGAGACATTGCCTGCTCCGGAAGAAGCTTAAGGACCAGGCGGAAGGACTGCCGCCCCTGGATTTTTTCCAGATCCACAGGAGCTACCTGGTGGGACTGCGGCATGTGTCTGCCTTTGACGGGCGGGAGGTGATCCTGTCAGATGGGACCCGGCTGCCGGTGAGCCGGGGGAAGCGGGCTGCTTTTGTCCAGGCTCTCTCCCGGTATATATCTGAAAAGGAGTAGGAAGATGGCGGCAGAAACAGGAAAAATCTTATACAGCCTGGCGGGAGCGGCGGAGATCCTCATAGTTCTCATCCTGATTTCCCGCTATATTTATCTGGAGCCGGTCTTTGACACCAGGAGAAAATGGGCTCTCTTCTGGGGCATTTTCCTTTTCGGCCAGACAGCGCTCTTCCTGACAGTGGGGACAGACGGGGATCTGGCGGTCTTCTGGCCCCTCGCTGTCTTCGGGGGCTACACATCGGCGGTGAGGGACAGGCACAGGGCCAGGGGGTTCTTTCTATTCCTCCCGGTGACGGGATTTCTCATCGCGCCGGCCTCCCTTCTTTTCGGTATCCCCTACGTGCTGACCGGGGTCAGGGTGAGCGATATGGGAAATTCGGAGCTGCTTTTAGACCTTCTCATCTGGGGGCTCCTGCTTCTGGCTCTCTGGAAGAGCAGAGAAGCCCGGCGCCGCTTCCGGGCGGAGGCAGCCCACAGAAGGCTGGGAAGGTGGGAGCGGAACCTCCTCCACGGCACGGGCCTTTTTCTCCTGGCCATTGGAGTGATGATCGCGGGGGGAGAGGAGCTGCCAGTCTCAGAGGAGGCGGCCAGGGGCTTTACCCTCCTTGCCAGCGTGGCGGCCGTGCTCCTGGAGGTGTCTGTGACCGCGCTCGTACAGCAGGGAAACAGGCGGTCCTACTACCAGTACATGGCAGACCTGAACCGGTCCTACCTGAGGGCGGAGCTGAAGCATTTCCAGGCGCGCAGGGAGAGCGACACAAGGCTCCGCATGTTCCGCCACGATATCCGCAATCACCTGCTGTGCATCCGGGAGCTGGCCGACAGGGGGAACTACAGCGGTCTCTCCGGCTATATCGGGGAGCTGGAGGGGCGCCTGGAGATGGCGGACATCTCCCTCCACTGCGGAAACGATATCGGGGATGCCATCCTGAATGAAAAAAATATGCTGGCAGTCCAAAGAGGCATAGAGATACGGCTGGACGGCCGGCTGCCGTCCCCCTTGCCGGTAGACGCCGCGGACATCTGCGCCCTCTTTGCCAATGCCCTGGACAATGCCCTGGAGGCCCAGCCTCACGGCGGGTGGGTCCGGGTCCGCATCCGGCAGCAGGGGCAGATGCTCAGCCTTGTGTTTGAAAATCCGGCAGGAAATGCCAGGGCGGACATACCCCTGGGGCATACGGAAAAAGAAGACGGGGAGGAGCACGGCTTCGGCCTTCTCAATATGGAGTGGGCGGCAAGGAAATACCAGGGCACTCTCCGGCGGGAAATCCTGGAGCCGCCGGATGGCGGGCAGGGGGAGCGGATCTACCGCCTGGAAATCCTCCTCTTCCTTCCGGCGGAAAACAGGGCGTAAAAGGTTGCTGCCTCCGAATGTCCCGGGTGCCTCTCTCATATATATGAAGAAAAGCCCCAGGGGGAGAGGAAAGATGAAGCTTCCAGGGAAGAGGGCCGTGTTCCTTCTGTATGCCTGCGCCCTGCTCCTGCCGGTCCTGGCCGGCTCCTTCAGAGAGCAGGCCGGGGCCGGCAAAGTGACAGCGAAGACAGAGGCGCCGGTCCGGGAGACCGGCACAGGCGGCGGGACAGTGGAGACCGGTGCAGGAGGCAGGACGGCGGAGACCGATGCGGGCAGCAAGGCTGAGGCGCAGGAGGACGAAAAGTCCCGGCAGGTGGCGCTCACCTTTGACGACGGCCCCAGCCCCGACTGGACGCCAAAGCTGCTGGACGGGCTGAAGGAGCGGAATGTGCGGGCCACCTTTTTCCTCATCGGCATGTACGCGGTGCAGTACCCGGAAATCGTGGAGCGGATGGACCGGGAGGGACATCTCATCGGGAACCACACCTATCACCACGTCCAGCTGGATCTGGAGGATGAGGAGCATCTGCGCCGGGAAATAGGGGATACAGACAAAGTCATCTACCTTATCACGGGAAAGCACACAGACTATGTGCGCCCGCCCTTTGGCGTCTGGGATGAGAGGCTGGAGGAGGAGCTGCAGGTACTGCCGGTCCTGTGGACGGTGGATCCGCTGGACTGGACTACGGAAAATACGGACCAGATCGTAGAAAAGGTAGTGACGGAGGCGGAGGATGGTGATATCATTTTACTGCACGACTGCTACGAGTCCTCCGTGGAGGCGGCGCTGCGCATCGTGGATATCCTCCGGGACGAAGGATTTGCGTTCGTGACGGCAGATGAGCTGGTGCTGCCCTGAGGGGCGCGCCGCTGCAGGGCGTGAGGCATGGACCGCAGGCATGCGCGGCGATATGAAAATCGGCGTTTCAGTGAAGGCAGCGCTGAAAAGCAGGGAAAAAAGCAGAAAGAAAAGGCAAAAAGGATGACAGAATTGAGAGAACAGGAATATACAGCAGATGAATTTGCAAGGACAGCGCTCCTCATAGGGGAGGAGAAGCTGCAGAAAATACGAAGCTCCTCGGTCATGGTGCTGGGGGTGGGAGGCGTGGGCTCCCACTGCATCGAGGCTCTGGCAAGGGCCGGGGTGGGGCGTCTCATCCTGGTGGACAATGACAGGGTGTCCATGACCAACATCAACCGCCAGTCCATCGCCTGCCACAGCACGGTGGGCCGGTACAAGACGGAGGTGATGCGGGAGCGGATACAGGATATCTGCCCTGAGACGGAGGTACAGACCTTTGAGACCTTTGTCCTGGCGGACAATACAGACCCGCTTTTTGCGGAGAGGCCGGACTACATCGTGGACGCCATTGACACGGTGACGGCAAAGCTGGCGGTGATCGAGAGGGCGGACAGGGAGCGGATCCCCGTCATCAGCTGCATGGGGACAGGAAACAAGCTCCACCCGGAGCTCTTTGAGATTGAAGATATAAGCCGGACCTCCGTGTGCCCCCTCTGCAAGGTGATGCGAAGAGAGCTGAAAAAGCGGGGGATCGAGCATGTGAAGGTGCTCTACTCCAAAGAAAAGCCTGTGGACGTATCAGGACGGGACACGGGGGAGGACAAGGGACAAAGGAGGAGCCTGCCGGGAAGCATCTCCTTTACGCCCCCTGTGGCAGGCCTTCTCATCGCGGGGGAAGTGGTGCGGGATATAGCAGGACTTTAGGCTGGAAAGGTGGCAGAACAGATATGGATCTATTTGAGTACGCAAGAGAACAGAATATGGACAGGGAGTCTCCCCTGGCCTCCAGGCTGCGGCCGGAGACGCTGGAGGAGGTGGTGGGCCAGCAGCACATCATCGGGAAGGACAAGCTCCTCTACCGGGCCATCAAGGCGGACAAGCTGGGCTCCCTCATTTTCTACGGCCCGCCGGGAACCGGGAAGACTACCCTTGCCAAGGTCATCGCCCACACCACGAAGGCGGAGTTCACCCAGATCAACGCCACAGTGGCGGGAAAGAAAGACATGGAGGAGGTGGTCCGCCAGGCGAAGGAGCGCCGCGGAATGTACGGCCGCCGGACCATCCTCTTTGTGGATGAGATACACAGGTTCAACAAGGGGCAGCAGGACTATCTCCTTCCTTTTGTGGAGGACGGAACCATCACCCTCATCGGGGCCACCACGGAGAACCCCTATTTCGAGGTAAACGGGGCTCTCATCTCCAGGTCCAGCATCTTTGAACTCTATCCCCTGAGCAAGGAGGATGTGAAGACCCTCATCAACCGGGCGGTCTACGACAAAGAGAAGGGGATGAGCAGCTATGACGCGGTGATCGATGAGGACGCTCTGGAATTCCTGGCGGACGTGGCGGGCGGGGACGCAAGAAACGCCCTGAACGCGGTGGAGCTGGGTGTGCTGACCACAGAGCGGTCCGCTGACGGAAAGATCCACCTGACTCTGGAGGTGGCCTCCGAGTGCATCCAGAAGCGGGTGGTCCGCTACGACAAGACCGGGGACAATCACTACGACACCATCTCCGCCTTTATCAAGAGCATGAGAGGGTCAGACCCGGATGCGGCCGTGTACTATCTGGCCAAAATGCTCTACGCGGGGGAGGATATCAAGTTTATCGCCCGCAGGATCATGATATGCGCTTCGGAGGATGTGGGAAATGCGGACCCTATGGCTCTCACCGTGGCGGTTTCCGCCGCCCAGGCGGTGGAGCGGGTGGGGATGCCGGAGGCCCAGATCATCCTGTCCCAGGCAGCGCTCTACGTGGCCACGGCCCCCAAGAGCAACTCGGCGGTGAACGCCATTTTTGCCGCCATGGAGAATGTGGGGCGCTACAAGACCACCGTGCCTGCGCATCTTCAGGACGCCCACTACAGGGGGGCGAAGGACCTGGGCCGCGGCACAGGCTACAAGTACGCCCACGATTACCCGGACCATTATGTGGAGCAGCAGTACCTGCCTGACGAGATACAGGGCACCCGGTTCTATGAGCCCGGGGACATGGGATATGAGAGGCAGATCAAGGAGCATATGAGAAAGATAAAAGGACAGAAGAACTGACAGAGGGACTGACGGGCCCGCAGCTCCTTTACACCTTTCACAACAAAAAGAGCACCATTCGCAACAGAGGATGTGTGCTCTTTTTGTCTGGGGGCTATAGTAGGGGTACAAGGAGGTAAAAAAGAGAGATGAAAAAACAGGTACGGAAAATGACAAACCGCACAGCGGGCTATATTTTTTTCTACAATCTGATCATGGTAGCCGTCATGTTCGGAGCTGTCGCTATCAGGACCATCGCCATCATGGCAGGAGCCGGGTCAGAGCAGGCGGCAGATCGGGCGGTGGGGGCCTTTGGGCAGAACATGGGCTCTTTCCTGGGGATACTGAGCATTGCGGGCGTGTGCGGAGGACTTCTCTTCCTGGCCATAGCCAGCCGCAGGACAGGTCTTGTGAGGGAGGCATTCCGGAGCAGCCGAAAGATGGAGTCCGGAAATTTTATCCGGATATTCTGCGTTTTTATGGCCTGCCAGACAATCTTTACTGTGGCGGCTCTCCTGGCAGAACTGGTCCTCAATCCCTTTGGACTGACTCTTAAGAACGCGGCTGAGAGTGCATCGGCAGTGAGCGGCGACCTGCCCATGTTCCTCTACGCCTCCCTGATAGGGCCTGTGGCGGAGGAGCTTGTATTCAGGGGATTTGTATTGAGAAGGCTGCTGGGAGGGGGCAAAGGGTTTGCGATCGTCCTGTCCGCTGTCCTCTTTGGCGCCATGCACGGGAATTTCCTGCAGGGCACCTTCGCGGTGGGAGCGGGGCTGGTCTTCGGATATGTGGCGGTGGAGTACTCCATAGGGTGGTCCATCCTGATCCATGTTCTCAACAATCTGGTGTTCAGCGACCTCCTGGGGCGGCTGGCGGGGGCTCTCCCGAAGACGGCCGGGGCGGTGCTGGAGTACGGCGTGCCGGGATTTTTCTTCCTGGCGGCCTGCGTCATCCTTGTGAAGGAGAGAGAGAAGGTCGTCTCCTGGTGGCGGCGGAACCGCCCGCCCAGGAGGTACTGGCTGTGGGCTTTCACCACCTTCTGGATGCTCCTCTTCCTCATCATGGAGACAGTGGTGGCTCTGGAGGGAGTGAGCCGGCTTTAGGGAGACAGCCGCTGTGTGACAAAAATGTAAGGTACAGACCCGGAAATGTAATATGAAAAAATGGATAGCCTGCCTTTCCTTCGGTATAATGTCTACAGAACATACGAAGAGAAAGGCAGGTTATTTTCATGGCATTACTGGAAGTGAAAAATGTAAAGAAAATATATACGGCCCGGTTTGGCGGCAGCCAGGTGGAGGCGCTGCGAAATGTGAGCTTCTCTGTTGAACCCGGCGAGTATGTGTCGATCATGGGTGAGTCCGGCTCAGGCAAGACCACCCTCCTCAACATCCTGGCGGCGCTGGACCAGCCGACCGCCGGGAGAGTCTATCTGAAGGGAAATGATATCGGAAAGGTGAAGGAAAAGGAGATGGCGGCCTTCCGCAGGCAGAACCTGGGTTTTGTCTTTCAGGACTTCAATCTGCTGGATACCTTTTCCCTGAGGGACAACATTTTCCTGCCCCTGGTCCTGTCGGGAAAGAAGTATGAGGAGATGGACCGCCGCCTCCAGCCCATAGCGCAAAAGCTGGGTATCCGGGAAATCCTTGGCAAATTTCCCTACGAGGTGTCGGGAGGACAGAAGCAGAGGGCCGCGGTGGCAAGAGCACTCATCACAAAGCCCCAGCTTATCCTGGCAGATGAGCCCACGGGCGCCCTGGACTCCCGGTCTGCAGACGAGCTGCTGGGAATGTTCATGCAGATCAACAGAGACGGCCAGACTATCCTCATGGTGACCCACAGTGTGAAGGCGGCCAGCACGGCGGGGCGGGTCCTGTTCATCAAGGACGGGGAAGTGTTCCACCAGCTCTACAGAGGCAGCCTGACAAACGAGCAGCTCTACCAGAAGATTTCGGACACACTGACCGTTCTGGCTACGGGAGGTGAGAAGAGGTGAGCAGCAGGATCTACGCAAAGCTGGCGGTTACCAATATAAAGAACAACGGGAAGACCTATGTTCCCTTCATGCTGACGGCCGTGCTCACGGTCATGATGTACTACATGATGGATACTCTGGCCAGGAATGACAGCATCGGAAACAGGAATGTGACCACAATCCTCTTCCTCACCATACCGGTGATGACCCTTTTTTCCCTCATCTTCCTGTTTTACACAAACAGCTTTCTCATCAGGAGGAGGAAGAAGGAGATTGCGGTCTACAATATCCTGGGCATGGGGAAGGGACACATCGGCAGGATGCTCACCGTAGAGACGCTGCTCATATGGGCTGTCAGCCTGGTGCTGGGGATACTGGGAGGCATGGTCTTCGGGAAGCTGATGCATCTTCTCCTCCTGCGCATCCTGCAGTATGATGTGGGCATACGCTTCCATATCTCCCTGCCCTCCATCCTCTACACGGCGGTCCTCTTTACCTTTATCTTTTTCCTGACATGGCTCTACAACCTTTTTCAGGTAAAGCTGGCCAATCCGGTGGAACTCCTGCGGGGCGGCAATGTGGGGGAGAGGGAGCCGAGGACAAAGTGGCTCCTTGCTCTTGTCGGCGGGCTGGCAATGGGAGTGGGATACTATCTGGCGATCACTACGGAGCGGCCCATTGACGCCATCGACACCTTTATCGTGGCAGTCGTCCTTGTTATCATAGGCACCTACTGTCTCTTCATCGCGGGCAGCATTGCTGTCCTGAAGGCGCTCAGGAAAAAGAAAAATTTCTACTACAAGGCAAATCATTTCACAGCGGTGTCGGGCATGATCTACCGGATGAAGCAGAACGCGGCGGGGCTTGCCAATATCTGCATCCTGAGCACCATTGTGCTGGTGCTCATCTCCAGCACGGTGAGCCTTTACGCGGGGATGGAGGACATACTGGACCAGCGGTTCCCCTACGATTACTGCATCACCACGGCGGACGCCTCCGATCCGGCGACCATTTCGTCCATAGACCGGATCGTGGAGGAGGAGCTCTCTGCCCGCCATGTGGAGAAGGAGGACGGCATGTCCTACAGGTACGGCGCCACCGCCGTGCTCCGGCAGAGCGACACAGCCTTTACCAACAGCCAGACTGTGGACTACACGGTGGAGGATATGCAGGAGATGTATTTTATCCCTCTGGAGGACTACCAGAAGGTCCAGGGGGACCCCACGGAGCTCGCCCCGGACGAGGTCATCCTCTTCGTCACCGACGAGGGCAGCTACGGCCGGGACACCATCACAGTCAACGGAAAAGAGCTGAAGGTGGTGAAGGAGCTGAAGGATTTCCGGCTGGAGGACAAGAGCGTGGCCCGGGTGGTCACCGGCTGGTATCTGATCATGCCGGATGTGCAGTCCATACTGGATATGGGCGTGGTGAACGGCGCTCTCCAGTACTCCACCTACTTTGATATGGGAGGCAGTCGGGAGGACTGTCTGGCGGCGGTGCAGAGTATTGCGGACCGTGTGGGCCGGGAGGTGCCCGGGGCTGTGTGCGAGAACAGGGAACTGAGCCGGGAGAACTTCTTCTCCCTGTATGGAAGTCTCTTCTTCATCGGCCTCTACCTGGGTTCCATGTTCCTCATAGCCACCGTGCTCATCATCTACTACAAGCAGATTTCAGAGGGCTACGATGACAGGGAGCGGTACCAGATCATGCAGAAGGTGGGCATGGGAAAGCGGGAGGTCAGGCGGTCTATACGGAGCCAGGTGCTTCTGGTGTTCTTCCTGCCCCTTGTGGTGGCGGTGATCCACATTGCGGTGGCCTTCAATGTCATCGACAAGCTGCTGGCCATGCTGGGTCTTGTCAACACGCCTTTGTTCCTGGCCTGCACGGCGGCCACGGTGCTGGTGTTCGCCGTCTTCTATGTGATGGTCTTTGCCGTCACGGCGAGAGAGTATTATAAGATTGTCAATGAGTGAGACAGTGTGATAAAATAGTGGCAGATCAGTTCAAAGGAGGAATGTCACTATGACAAAAACATCAGAGAGAGAGACTGTCAAGGCAGAGCATGTCAACGGCGGCGCGGGATTTATCATGAAGGAGGCCCTCATCACAGGCGAGGAGCTGGGAGAGCACTGCAAGATGTTCAGCCGCGTGACCATAAAGCCGGGCTGTGAGCTGGGCCATCACGAGCACCACGGGGAGACAGAGACTTACTACGTGCTCAGCGGCAGCGGCATGTACGACGACAATGGGAAGGCAGTTCCCATCGAGGCGGGGGATGTGACCTTCTGCAAGGACGGGGACGGCCACGGGGTGAAGAACACAGGGACAGAGGACCTGGTCTTTGTGGCCCTCATCCTGAAAAAATAACAGGAAGGACAAGATGAAAGAGGGCGGACCTGCGCCCGGGAGCTTCTCCCGGATGCGGTCCGCCCTTTGCGGTGCACACGATCATTCTTCTGTGCTGTTTCCTATGCCAAGCAGGTTGTTCAGCACATCGCTGCTCACCAGGTACACCAGGTCGGAGTCCTGCACCTGCACGTACCTGGTGCCGTCCCCCGAGTCGCTGCCCAGGTAGAGGGTGTAGGTCAGACTGCCGCTGTCCTCCTCTTCGCTGTCCCCGGAGTCAGAGTCGGAGCTGTCGGAGGATGACTCCTGGTAGGTCAGGGTGACCGTGGTCCGGGACGCTTCGTCCAGTCCGAAGGTCGTCAGCTCCTCCGCGGTGGCGTGATAGCTGGCCAGGTCAGTGAGGGTCATGGCCCCATATCCGCCGGCGATGGTGGCGATGGTCTCGCTCTGCTCCTCATCGTCGGAGGAGTAGGTGGTTGTCTGCCCGTTCTCTGTAAATTCCGCTGTCAGAAGATTGCCGCCCCCAATGGCGGGCATGGTGTCCTTCTCTACCAGCGTGTCCAGATCGTACTGGAGGACAGATACAGCCGAGCTGGTGACTGTGTAGACAGGCGCCTGGGCGCTGTCCACAGTGAGATAGTAGTCCTCATCCGCCGCGTCCCCGACGGAGAAGGTGGTGGTGTTCCCATCGGCGTCTGTGGCCTGGACTGTGTAGGCCGGACTGTCAAGCCCGTAGTCGGACAGAGCGTCCGGCTCATCGATCTGTCTGGTGGCAGTCAGGGAGGCGTAGGTGTTTTCCATGGCGTCAATGTAGGTCTGGTCCAGGGGGATTTCCCGGTCATCTGCCATATACCAGGTGCCGTCCTCCTTCACAAAACTCATGCCTGTGCCGGTGGACTGGTCCGTGAACTGGAAGGAGGAAAGCTCGCCCAGGTCCGTGACCTGTATCTGGGAGTCCTCCCCGGAGTCTGCCTCATCCGCATCCCACTGGTAAGAGGAGAGGGCCAGGTAAATGAGGACCAGAACGATGAAAATGCCCCCCAGCAGAAACAGTGTGCGGTGTTTTCTTATATCCATATCCAGATTTCCTCCTTACGCTTTTCTACGCTTCATCCACCGGCGCAGGCCGTACAGCAGGAAGACGACGGGGATGCCGACGATGGCTGCCAGACCGATGAGACCGGTGTACTGCATGGTGTTGTACTCGATCTGCAGGCTCTTGGGCTCGATGGAAAGGTTCTCTATGTCGTCAAAATTGGCGGTCACAGCGTTCATGAACAGAGTCAGGTTCTCGATATTGGTAAACTGGCTCGTGATAGTCTCGTCGATCATGGACTCTGAGCTGATGACCGTGAGCCGGCTGTCGTTCTCCGTGGCCGTGGCTCCCAGCACATAGGTCCCCTGGGTAGACTGGCCGTCCTCTGTCACAGCGTAGCCGCTGGAGGAGGTGGTCATGAAGGGGGTCAGAGTGATGGTGTCTCGGGAGGGAGTTCCCTCCACCAGCCCGTTGGCATTGACCAGGAGGACCATATCTGACTGGAGCTCGTTTGCCATGTCGCCGGACACGGAGAGCTCGGGAAAGATGTAGTAGTAGTTCCCCTGGTAGCTTCTCTGCATATCTGCAATATAGCCGCCGGCAGAGGTCAGCCCGTATGTCTCCAGGAAGGAGGCCAGGTTGGGAGTCTGGCTGACATCGCTGCCCAGGATGACAAAGAGGTGGCCGCCTCCGTCCATATAGTCCGTGAGCATGGAAACCTCGTCCTCCGACAGGTCGTTGGCCGGGGCGTCCATGAGGAGCAGGTCACAGTCCTCCGGGATGGAGGAGGTCATCATCAGGTTCAGCTCGGTCAGTGTCAGGGAGGACTTGCCCAGCAGGTCCGTGACAGAGGAGGACAGAGAGCTCTCCCCGTGGCCGGAGGTGTAGTACACATTCCTGGTCACGTCTGTGGTCACATAGTTGACGGCGCTGGACAGCTGCCCCTCCCCGTCAAACTCCGATTCAGTGGCGCTCCCGGTGGTGTAGTAGGACATCTCGTCGTAGGTGATGATATCGCTGAAGGCGACCGTCGTGCTCCGGTCCGTGTCATCGCAGGATACCACGATGGTGTCGGAGTCAGCGCTGTAGGTTGTGAGAGCCGAGGGGTGCAGCACCGGGTCGATCCACTCCACGCTGATGTGGCTGGAAAGAGCGCTGTACCTGTCTATAAAGTTGCTGATGCGCTCGTCCGTGCTGCTTTTGTCAGCCAGCACCGTAAAAGTCACATCCCTGTCCAGACCGTCCAGCAGCTCCCGGCTCGTGTCCGTGATCTCGTAGATGTTGTTGGTGCTGATGTCGATCTGCCGGACCTGGCTGGGAAGCTGCCCCACAATGAGGTTGATGAGCACCACAATGGCGATAACGAGGGCAGTCAGTCCCACGCTGTAGCTGCCCTGCTTTGATGCAATACTGTTAAATGAATGTTTGATCTTATCCATGATTTTGCGTTCCTCCTAACTCCAGCGTCTTTTCTGTATGGACTGCATTGTCAGGAAGATGAAGAGCCCGATGACAGAAAGGTACAAGATGATACTGCCTGTATCCAGCAGGCTGCTGGCCACTACGTCCGTCAGAGGCGCTGTCAGATCCAGCTTTCCCAACACATCTGGCAGCAGGTTCTCATAGAGGCTGGAATCTACTGCGTAGACGATAATACCTGCGGCCAGGAAGAAGAGTTCCAGGACGCCTGCGATAACCAGATTCCCTGTTATGTGCCAGACAAGGACACTGACCAGACTTAAAAGCACCAGGAGAATGATCAGGTTCAGAAGGGCGGAAGAGGGCAGGAAGCCTAAAATTCCGTCCCACAGATAGAGGACCAGAAGCACGCCGAAAGAAGAGATGGCCGCAATGATCTGACTCTCTGTCAGGGAGGAGAGAAACATGCCGATGGATATGAACACACACCCCATCAGGAAGAACATAAGGATGCCGCAGTAGTCAGTCAGCAGATAGGCATTTCCCTGCATCTTGATTACAAGTGGATAGAGACAGAATACCAGGCTGGGGATCAGGTAGACTGTCACCATGGCCAGATATTTTCCCATAACGATCTGTCCCAGGGACACCGGGGCTGTCAGAAGAAGCTGGTCTGTCCTGCTTTTCCTGTCTTCCGAGAAGCTCTTCATGGTGAGTACAGGGATGGCGATCAGCAGAATGAACACAAGGGAACTGAGCACATAGGAAAATATGGGATATCCGTAATTCAGGTTGTACGCCATGAAATATACTCCTGTAAAAGCAAGGAAAAAGGCGATAAATACGTAACCGATCATAGAGTGGAAATAGGAGTCCAGCTCTCTTTTATAAATTGCTCTCATCTGTTGGATCCTCCTTTGTGATGTCATTGTTCCGGGAGGACTCTGAAGAGGTGAGCTCCAGGAAAATATCCTCCAGAGTGGTCCGGGTGTTGGCCAGGCGGAGCAGAGGAAGCTCGTTTTTGCAGAATGTCCAGAAAATATCCTCGCGGATGTCGTTTTGTTCTTTCACAGTGAGAAGAGCCTTTGTGCAGCCTGTCTCACCGGAGTCTTCGATCTGTGAGGAGAGGATGGAGGGGAGCTGCCTGATGACAGAGCCCGTCTGTTCCGGGCTGCCTTTGATGAGCAGCTCTATCGTCTCGTTCCCTTGCATCTTCTGTTCCAGGTTTTCCGGTGTGTCGCTGGCTACCAGCTTTCCCTGGTAGATGATCATGATGTGGTCGCAGACCTCCCGCACCTCGGACAGGATGTGGGAGCTGAGGATAACGGTGTGGTCTTTGGCGAGTCCTCGGATCAGCTGACGGATCTCAATGATCTGCTGAGGATCCAGGCCGACTGTGGGCTCATCCAGGATGATGATCTCCGGGAAACCGATGAGCGCACCGGCAAGCCCGACACGCTGGCGGTAACCTTTGGAAAGGTTTTTGATGAGTCTGTTTTTGACAGGCTCCAGACGTACCAGGCTGATCACCTGGTCAAGCTGTGCACTCTTGATGCTTTTGTCGATGAGTTTCAGAGCAGCCACAAACTTCAGGTATTCCAGAACTGTCATGTCCATGTAAAGGGGCGGCTGCTCCGGCAGATAGCCGATATCCCTCTTGGCCTTGTAAGGTTCTGCGAGGATATCGTGCCCGTTGATGAGTATCTGGCCCTCGGTGGCCCCAAGGTACCCTGTCATGATATTCATAGTTGTGGATTTCCCTGCGCCGTTGGGCCCGAGGAATCCATAGATCTGTCCCTTCTGGATGGTAAAATTCAGGTGATCTACAGCCATGTGATCGCCGTAGTATTTCACCAGATTTTTCGGGCGTATAATACATCCATGCATAATAGGTGTGGGCGAAGATGTCTAATACGTCTTCGCACATGCCTTTTTTGTATTTTATAGCATACATGAAATTCAAAGAATATATATTATTCTTATAACTGCTGTTATTTATATGTTATATTTATAACGGGTATTGCCATTATCAGAAAATTCTGATAGAATGTTATAAACGAACATGAAGAGGAGGCAGTTCTTCGTGTATTGTTATGTAGCTGTTTGTAAAGGAAAATCGCAGAGAAAAAAGAAAAAGGGGGCATTTTATGTTTGAATCTATCAGTAATGCAATCTATGCGATCGACGATGTGATCTGGGGATGGTGGATTATCATCCTCCTCTTTGGAACCCATGTATTTATGACATTCCGCACTGGCTTCATCCAGTGGAAGTCTATCAGCAAGGGAATCAAGCTTTCCGTTACGAGAGATCCTGAAGCGGAAGGTGAAGTATCCAACTTTGGAGCCCTGACTACAGCCCTGGCGGCTACTATCGGAACCGGCAACATCGTCGGCGTGGGAACAGCCATTGCTCTTGGAGGCCCCGGAGCGGTGCTCTGGTGCTGGCTCTCCGGTGTGTTCGGGATCGCCACAAAGTATTCCGAGTCCCTGATCGCCGTGAAATACCGCGTGAAGACAAAGGACGGACGTATGCAGGGCGGTGCCATGTACGCTCTCTCCAGAGGACTGAAATGGCAGCCCTTCGGCAAGATACTGGGACTTATCTTCGCTATCTTCGCTGGCTTTGCATCCTTTGGTATCGGATGTGCCACGCAGGTGAACGCTATCGCTAACATCGTGGAGGAGAACGTGGGGATTCCTGGCTGGATCATCGGTATCGTGATCGCAGTGCTGACAGCCATCGTTATCTTCGGCGGCATCAAATCCATCGCAAACGTGTGTGAGAAGCTGGTGCCCTTCATGGCCATCTTCTATGTGCTGGGATGTCTCATCATCCTCGGCATCAACTACGATTATATCATCCCGGCCATCAAGACGATCTGCACCTTGGCCTTCACACCGGGCGCCGCGGCAGGCGGACTTGTGGGAACAGGTATCATGGCAGCTATGAGATTCGGTGTTGCCAGAGGCCTTTTCTCCAATGAGTCAGGTATGGGCTCCGCTCCCATCGCGGCTGCAGCAGCACAGACAAGGAACCCGGTGCGTCAGGCGCTGGTATCCTCCACAGGTACATTCTGGGATACAGTTGTTGTTTGTCTTATGTCCGGACTTGTTATCGTGACATCTGTTATGAAGAACCCGAATATCAATGCGGATGAGATTGAGGACGGCGGTGTCCTGACAACACTTGCTTTCCAGCAGATCCCCTATCTTGGACCTATCATCCTGACACTTGGTATTATCTGTTTCGCATACTCTACTGTTCTTGGATGGGCTTATTACGGAGAGCGTGCAGTTGAGTACTTTGCCGGGAAGAAAGTTATTTACGTGTACCGTACCCTTTACATCCTTGTGGCAGCGATCGCTCCTATCGTCGCCCTGGACGTTGTATGGGCTCTGGCAGACATCCTGAATGCGCTGATGGCTGTGCCTAACCTGATAGCTGTACTCCTTCTGTCCAATGTTATAGCAAGCGAGACGAAGAAGTACATAAACGATCTGGACGCCTGGTCCGAAGAACCTGTACCGGTTATTGACGACTGATCGAAATTAAAAGGTAAAAAAGTTCTTGACAAAAATGCTTTGTCAGAGTAAAGTATTGTATATCAAATAAATATTCTATAAACCGATGAGAAAGAGAAGTAGATTATCACAGCAATGTCAAAGAGAGTGGCAGATGGTGAGATTGCCATACAGGGCGGATATTTGAATGGACTTTCGAGGGCAGCTTGAAAACTTTGAATAGTGAGTATGGCTTGTCGGGAACCGAACCCGTTATCAATCAGGAGTGTATGTTAGTACATGAGAAAGTGGACATTTGTCAATTTGAGTGGTACCGCGATAATAAAGATTTTATTACCGTCTCAAACCTTTAGGTTTGGGACGGTTTTTTTTGTTATTTCCGGCGCTCCACAGATTTTCTCTCCTGTACGGCAGCAAAAAAACAGATCAATAGTAAAGGAGAACAAAACAATGATGAAAAGAAAAATGATGGCAGTAGTATTAACGATGGCGATGACAACAGCGATGGCAGCAGGATGCTCCGGCTCCTCTGACACTTCCGGTTCCGGTGAGGACAGCTACACAATAGGTATCTCACAGTTTGCGGAGCATGGATCCCTGGATAACTGCAGGGAGGGCTTCCTTAAGGGTCTGGAAAACGAGGGCATCGTTGAGGGAGAAAATCTGACAGTAGAATACCAGAATGCAGCGGCTGACATGGGAACGGCAAGTCAGATCTCGGACGCCTTTGTATCTGACAAGGTGGATCTGATCTGTGCTATTGCAACCCCCACTGCCCAGAGCGCTTACAACGCAGCCATGGATACAGATATCCCGGTTGTTTACACAGCGGTGACAGATCCGGTAGCAGCAGAGCTGGCGGACGAGGATGGCAATCCGGTGGGGAATGTGACAGGAACCTCCGATGAACTTCCTATTAAGGAGCAGCTTGAAATGATCCGTCAGATGCTTCCGGAGGCTGAGACAGTGGGAATCATGTACACCACAAGTGAGGCAAATTCTATCTCTGCTCTGGAGACCTACAAGGAACTGGCGGGAGATTACGGTTTTGAGATCGTGGAGAGCGGCATCAGCTCCACGGCAGATATCTCCCTGGCAGCGGACGATCTTATCAGCAAGGTGGATTGTATCACCAATCTGACAGACAATACAGTGGTTGCCTCCCTGCCGACAATCCTTGAGAAGGCAAATGAGAAAGGCATCCCGGTATTCGGAAGCGAGATCGAGCAGGTAAGGATCGGCTGCCTGGCGGCGGAAGGCCTGGACTATGTGGCTCTTGGAGAGCAGACAGGTGAGATGGCGGCAAAGATCCTCAAAGGAGAAGAGCAGGCATCCGATATGGCTTATGAGACCATTACAGAGCCAGGCTTCTACGTAAATACAAAAGTGGCGGAAAATCTTGGCGTCACCGTGCCGGAAGAACTGGCACAAAACGCGGTGGAAAGCTTTGACGAGATCACAGAGTCATCCGCTGAATAGAGAATCAAAGCAGAAGGCGAGGCAGTTTTCATGGATTTTATCATAACAATACTGGAGCAGGGACTGATCTACGGGATCCTGGCCCTGGGTGTATACATCACATATAAAATACTGGATTTCCCGGATCTGACAGTGGACGGCAGCTTCCCGCTCGGGGGAGCTGTGACAGCCCTCCTTATCACAAACGGCATCAATCCCTATCTGAGCCTGCTGGCCTCCTTTGGAGCGGGGGCCCTGGCAGGGATCTGTACAGGGCTGATCCACGTAAAAGGGAAAGTAAGGGATCTGCTGTCCGGGATCATCATGATGACCGCACTGTGGACCATCAATCTGTATATAGCGGGCACATCCAACGTGCCGCTGTTCTCCCAGGACAGCATCTTTAAAAATGACTGGCTGGATGGGATCGTGCCGGAGGATCTCTCGGGTTATACCACATTGATCATTATCCTGATTCTGACAGTGATCGCCAAGGTGCTGCTGGATCTCTATCTGAAGACAAAATCCGGTTATCTGCTGCGGGCGGTGGGAGACAATCCGGTGCTTGTCACTTCCCTGGCAAAAGATCAGGGCAATGTGAAGATCGTGGGTCTTGCCATTGCCAACGGACTGGTGGCTCTGGCGGGAAGCGCTTTCTGCCAGGAGGAGCGGGTGTTTGAGATATCCATGGGAACGGGCGCCATCGTCATCGGACTTGCCAGCGTGATCATAGGAACCAGCCTTTTCAGAAAGATCACCATTATGCAGGCTACCACGGCGGTGCTCATCGGATCCGTGATCTACAAAGCCTGTGTGGCTGTGGCCATTCGCAATTTCCAGCCCCAGGCCATGAAGCTGATCACAGCGGTATTGTTCCTTGTTATTCTGATTATCAGCATGGAGAGAAGAAAGAAGGTGAAGACAGATGCTGGAACTGAAAGGAATTCATAAGTATTACAACCCCGGCACTGTCAATGAGATGTGCCTGTTTCAGAATTTTGATCTGAAAGTGGAGGACGGGGAGTTCGTGTCTGTAGTGGGCAGCAACGGCTCTGGAAAGACGTCCATGCTGAACATCATCTGCGGCAGTATCCCGGTGGAGGCCGGGAAAATATATATCAACGGCACGGACATTACAAAGGAGAAAGAGTTCCGGCGTAACCGCCGGATCGGACGTGTATACCAGAACCCTGCCATGGGCACCTGTCCCTCTATGACCATACTGGAGAACATGTCCCTGGCGGACAACAAGGGAAAGGTCTATGGCTTTGGCAGAGGGACCAGCAAAGCCAGGATCTCCTATTACCGGGAGAACCTCTCTCAGCTTGGGCTGGGACTGGAAGACAAACTGGACATCAAAGTAGGCTCCCTCTCCGGCGGGCAGCGGCAGGCCATGGCTCTTCTCATGTCAACCATGACGCCCATTGAATTTTTGATCCTGGATGAACATACAGCGGCCCTGGATCCAAAGACGGCGGAGCTGATCATGGAGTTGACAGATAAGATTGTGAAGGAAAAGAAGCTGACTACCATCATGGTTACCCATAATCTCAGGTACGCAACGGAGTACGGCGACAGACTCCTCATGATGCACCAGGGAGGTATCGTCCTGGACATGAAGGGGGAGGAGAAGCAGAAGGTTTCCGTGGATGAAATCCTGAAGCTGTTCAATGAGATCAGTATTGAGTGTGGAAATTGAAAAACAGTCTCATATAAGTATACAAAAATAAGAGCCTTCAGAGGCTCTTTTTTTGTGAAATATTTTCACGGTATTTCATTGACGGGGACAGATGCGGGATGGTAATATAGATAAGACATTTTTGCACAGCATATTGTGAAAATATAAAATACAAACACTAAATATAGCGCATGTGGGGATGCGCGAAAGATGGTGTGTCCATAAAGGAGAAACAGGTTTTATGAGAAAAGACAACGTGAAAGTAGTAAAAAAGGACGGTACAAAGGAATCCTTTAACGTCCAGAAAGTAGTGGTGGCAGTCAACAAATCTGCCTACCGCGCTCTCATTAAATTTACAGATGAGGAGCTGAAGTTCATCTGCCGGTTCGTGGAGGAGAAAGTGGATGATCTGGACATTACGGAAGTGCCCATATCCCAGATGCACAATGTGGTGGAGGGAGCCCTTGAGAAGGTGAATCCCGTGGTGGCAAAGAGCTACCGGGATTACAGGAACTACAAGCAGGATTTTGTCCAGATGCTGGATGACGTGTACAAGAAGAGCCAGTCCATCATGTATATCGGGGACAAGGAGAACAGCAACACGGACAGCGCCCTTGTATCCACAAAGAGGAGCCTTATTTTCAACGAGCTGAACAAGGAGCTGTACAAGAAATTTTTCCTGACCGTGGAGGAGATACAGGCCATCCGGGATGGCTACATCTACATCCACGACATGTCGGCCAGGAGAGATACCATGAATTGCTGCCTCTTTGACGTGAAGTCCGTGCTCACAGGGGGATTTGAGATGGGGAACCTGTGGTACAATGAACCAAAGACGCTGGACACAGCCTTTGACGTCATCGGGGACATTGTCCTGAGCGCGGCCAGCCAGCAGTACGGCGGTTTTACAGTGCCCAGTGTGGATGATATACTGGAGCCATTTGCCAGAAAATCCCACGAGAGACTTATCAAGAAATACAGAGATCTGGGTCTGGACGAGGAGACCGTGCAGAAGGTGGCCTGGGCAGATCTGGAAAAGGAGATGGAGCAGGGCTTCCAGGGATGGGAGTACAAGTTCAACTCCGTCTCCTCCAGCCGGGGAGACTATCCTTTTATCACTGTGACAGCGGGAACGGTTCCCAGTAAATACGGAAAACTTGTGACTATGAAGATGCTGGAAGTGCGGAAAAACGGACAGGGAAAAGAAGGACACAAAAAGCCTGTGCTCTTCCCCAAGATCGTGTTCCTCTACGACGAAAAACTCCACGGTCCCGGCGGGGAGATGGAGGATGTGTTCGAGGCGGGGATCGACTGCTCTGCAAAGACCATGTACCCGGATTGGCTTAGTCTTACCGGAGAAGGCTATGTGGCCAGCATGTACAAAAAGTATGGAAAAATTATCAGCCCCATGGGATGCCGGGCATTTCTGTCACCCTGGTATGAGCGCGGCGGCATGGAGCCGGCGGACGAGAAGGACGAACCGGTCTTTGTGGGAAGGTTCAATATCGGTGCCATCAGCCTTCATCTGCCGATGATTTACGCAAAGGCGAAGCAGGAGAGCCGGGATTTCCATGAGGTGCTGGACTACTATCTGAACCTGATTCGCCAGCTTCACCTGCGGACCTACGACTACCTTGGAGAGATGAAAGCCTCCACCAACCCTCTGGCCTACTGCGAGGGCGGTTTCTACGGCGGCCACCTGGGACTGTACGACAAGATCAAGCCGCTTCTTAAGTCGGCCACAGCCTCTTTTGGCATCACGGCACTGAATGAGCTGCAGCAGCTCCACAACAAGAAATCTCTTGTGGAGGACGGGCAGTTTGCCCTGGAGACACTCCAGTATATCAATGACAGGGTGAATGAGTTCAAGAAAGAGGACGGACGTCTCTACGCCATTTACGGGACACCGGCGGAGAACCTTTGCGGCGTGCAGGTGCAGCAGTTCCGGAAAAAATATGGTATCATAGAGAATGTATCGGACCGGGAGTACGTGAGCAACAGCTTCCACTGTCATGTCACCGAGGACATCACGCCTATCCAGAAGCAGGACCTGGAAGGAAGGTTCTGGGATTTAAGCAACGGCGGAAAGATCCAGTATGTGAAATACCCGGTCAATTATAATAAAGAAGCCATCCGTTCCCTGGTGCGCCGGGCCATGGCAAAAGGCTATTACGAGGGGGTCAATCTGTCTCTTGCCTACTGCGATGACTGCGGACACGAGGAGCTGTCCATGGATGTGTGCCCGGTGTGCGGAAGTACAAATCTGACAAAGATCGACCGCATGAACGGCTATCTGTCCTACTCCAGAGTCAAAGGGGATACAAGGCTCAATGAGGCCAAGATGGCGGAGATCGCAGAAAGGAAGAGCATGTAGGACAATGAGATACCACAATATTACGAAAGACGATATGCTCAACGGGGACGGCCTCCGGGTAGTGCTCTGGGTGGCCGGATGCTCCCACGCCTGCCCCGGATGCCACAACCCTGTTACCTGGGACCCGGCAGGAGGGCTTCCCTTTGAGGAGGAGGCCCGGCAGGAGATATTCCGGGAGCTTGACAAAGACTATGTCAGCGGCATCACCTTTTCCGGGGGAGATCCGCTCCACCCGGCCAATCTGGAGGGAGTGACAGCCCTTGCGGCGCAGATCCGGGAGAAATATCCGGACAAGACCATCTGGCTCTACACAGGAAGCACCTGGCAGGAAGTGAAAGACCTGGAAGTGATGCAGTATGTGGATGTGCTGGTAGACGGAGAATTTGAGGAAGAGAGAAAAGACACATCCCTGCCCTGGAGGGGCAGCGCCAACCAGCAGGTGATCGATGTGCCGGAAACAGTCAGGACAGGGAGGATGATTTTACATGGCTAAGAGGATTGCAAAATTTCACAAAGTAAGCTTTGAACAGTTCCAGGAAGGGTGGACAGATACATTCGGACCGGAAGATAAGAGCCGTATCCAGGAGATCTACGACGGCATCCGGCTGCCTGCCAGAGCCACAAAGGGCTCTGCAGGGTACGATTTTTTCGCACCTGCAGCCTTTACCCTTAAGCCGGGGGAGACGGTGAAGATCCCTACCGGCATCCGGGTGGAAATGGAGGAGGAGTGGGTGCTGAAATGCTACCCGAGAAGCGGCCTTGGTTTCAAGTACCGGCTGCAGCTCAACAACACGGTGGGTATCATAGACAGCGATTACTTCTACTCAGACAATGAGGGCCACATCTTTGCCAAGATCACCAACGACACCAACGAGGGTAAAACAGTGGAGATCCCGGCGGGGACAGGCTTCATGCAGGGGATCTTCGTGGAGTACGGCATCACGGTGGACGACCAGGCGGAGGGTATCCGCAATGGTGGATTTGGCAGCACGAATTAGTCTCGTCAGTTCAGCTTGATGTTCAGATAGCTCCGGCCGGAGAGGGTTTTGTTGAAGCAGATGCTGCAGATGATGATGACGCAGCCTGCGGCAAACCCGATCCAGTTGAAGAGAGCTGTCAGTATAAGGAGAAGAAGACGCATGAACTTTAGTGCATAACCCAGCTCAAAATTGGGCTGGGTATAATTGGCTACAGCCACAAATGCCATATACAGCATGACCTCTGAGTTGAACCAGCCGGACTGAACAGAAAATTCTCCCATGACAATACCGGCGATGACACTTAAGGGGGTGCTAAGCATACTGGGCGTATTCAGCGCCGCCAGGCGCAGGCCGTCGATGGCCATTTCCAGCAGGAGAAACTGGAGCACAAGGGGGATGTTGACCGTGTCCCGCAGAGCCACAAACCGGAACATATCCGGCAGCCATTCCAGGTTCTGCATAAAAAGCAGAAACACTGGCGTGAGAAACACGGTCAGAAACGTGATGAGGCTCCTGGAAAGCTTCAGATAAATCTGGGTCAGAGTCGGGAAATAGTAGTCGTTCGCCTCCTCGATGATATCCAGGATGGAAGTGGGCAGGATCATGGCGGAGGGGGAATTATCCACAAGGATCACCACTTTTCCCTCCAGAAGGCAGGCTGCCGCCGTGTCCGGACGCTCTGTGAACTTGAACTTTGGAAAGGGATTGAACCACTTCCTTTTAAAAAGCTGCTCAGCCAGGCTCTGCTGGTTCATGCGCAGGTCTCCTGTGCGGATGGACCGGAGCCTGTTTTCTGCGTTTTTAAGGAGAGCTTTGTCGGCCCGGTCTGACATATAGCACAGGGCCACGTCCGTCCGGGAACTGTCTCCGATCTCCATCATCTGCATGACAAGGTGCGGGTCACGGATCCTTCTGCGGATCAGGGCTGTGTTGAAGACGATGGTCTCCACGAACCCGTCCCTGGAACCCCGGAGGGATTTATCCTTTTCCGGCTCCCCCACGCTTCTGGCGGGGTAGGTGCGGCAGTCGATGACGATGCAGGTTTCATAGCCATCTATGAAAAGGCAGGTTGTGCCGGAGAGAAGGTTCCGCAGGACCTGGTCGAAATCGCTGATGGTGTCCACCTCCACATAAGGCAGGCACTGCCGGGCAAATCCGGTGGCGCTTGCCGGCATGTCTTCCTTTCTGACCTTCAGAAAAGAGTCCATGACCTTCAGCATGATCTCATCTTTCATAAAACCGTCTATAAAGAAAAAAGATGCTTCCCGTTCTCCTATCATAATATCCCGCTCTATAAGATCAAAACTTTCTTTCACAGGCAGGACCTGGTTCATGTATGCCACATTTTCTTTGACTGATGCGGTCACAATTCTTGTATCCGGCATAAATTTATTCCTCCATATCCACGCTTATACAGTACTTTTCGATAAAAATAATCTGCCCGGAATGGTGCGAAATATGCATGGGAAGTCAAAAGGCTTTGCCTTACTATATAAAAAATGTTATGATTAATATATTAGGATGAATAGGAGGTATAAGACCATGAGGGATTATGTGATTACTGTGAACAGTACGGTGGACCTGCCGAAGGAATGGCTGGAAGAGAGGAATGTTCCGGTTGTTCCTCTGAGATATACAATAGACGGACAGACCTATGAAGATATGAGCGGTCTGACTGCCAAAGAATTTTTCGACAAACTGAGAGAAGGGAAAATGTCCGTCACTTCCCAGGTGAACCCCGAGGAAGCCAGGGCGGCTCTGGAGCCTTTCCTGAAGGAGGGGAAGGACATCCTGCATCTCGCTTTTTCATCCGGCCTTTCCGGGACATGCAACAGTATGAAGATCGCAGGGGAGGAGCTGAAGGAGGAGTATCCGGAGGCAAAGATCATTGTCATTGATACTCTGTGTGCCTGCCTGGGTGAGGCGCTTCTTCTCTACAAGGCCCTTCAGCAGAAGGAGGCGGGAAAGACCATTGAGGAGACAGCGGCCTGGGTGGAGGAGAACAAGCTTCATATCTGCCATGATGTGACGGTGGACGATCTGAATCATCTGCACAGAGGCGGACGTGTCTCCAAGGCTACTGCTGTGGTGGGTACCATGGTGAAGATCAAGCCTATCATCCACATGGATGACAACGGCAAGCTGCAGGTTGTCGGAAAGGAGAGAGGACGTAAGAAATCTCTGAATAAGATCGTGGACATGGCTGTGGAGCAGTCAGAAGGCTGGGACAATGATATCATCATGATCACCCACGGAGACTGCATCGAGGATGCCGAGTACGTGGCCGGCCTTGTACGGGAGAAGATGGGCATTGACAACATTCTGATCAACAATATCGGCACAGTCATCGGAAGCCACACAGGCCCCGGTGTTGTGGCCGTGTTCTGTATGGGAAACAAGCGCTAGGCATATGGCAGGCCTTGCGGACAGAGGCCGGGGACCAAAAAAGCGGGCCCCGGCCTTTTTTGGCACAACAGGCCCGAACAGGGAAAGGAGACAAAGCGATATGAGAAAACAACTGTCGATCGATGAGGAGATGAAGGCCAAATGGCCGGACACGAGAGTGGGCTGCCTTCAATATAAAGTGAAAGTGGAAAAAAAGAATGAGGAAATGTGGGCCTATCTGAAGAAAGAGATCTTTAAGAAGACCAAGGACGCCATCTTTGACTTCGGTGTGACGGAGATCCCCAATATCAAGGAATCCAGGGCAGCCTACAAAGCCTTTGGAAAGGATCCGAGCCGGTACCGGGTTTCCTCCGAGGCGCTGATCCGCAGGATCGGCCAGGGCAAGGGACTGTACGAAGTCAACACGGTCGTGGACGTGAATAATCTGATCTCCATCGAGTCCGGATTTTCCGTGGGATCCTACGACACAGCCAATATAGGGGAGGACCTTGTTTTCCGTATTGGCCGGGAGGGGGAGACCTACAAGGGCATCGGAAAGGACGAGATCAATATTGAGCATCTGCCGGTGCTGGCTGACGAAAAAGGCGCCATCGGGAGCTCCACAAGCGACTCCGAGCGTGCCATGATCACGGATGAGGCGAGGGAGGTGCTGACCCTGATCTATTGCTTCTCCCCGGGAGATGAGCTGGAGAAGGCGCTGGAGTACGGAAAGAAATATCTGGAGAAATATGCGGGCGCGACAGACATGGAGAGCTGGATCGCAAAGTAGGCGGCTATGTTGATCAGCAGTCGGGACAGGAGCGATGGTTGTATATGCGTATATTGATAGCAGAGGATGAGAGATCCCTTTCCAGGGCACTTCTTGTGATCCTGGAGAAAAATGGATATTCAGCAGATGTGGTGTATGATGGACGACAGCATCCTCCTCTCTTCTTCGCCTGGGAAATGTCACTCTTGACCGGGCGGCTATGGAGCTCTCCTCAGTCGGGGGGAGATGTCAGCTCACGAACAAGGAATTCCAGGTAATGGAGCTTTTGATGAGTAATCCAAGACACCTCATTACCTCCGAGCATATGCTGGAGAAGATATGGGGGTATGACAGCGAGGCACAGGTCAGCGTGGTTTGGGCCTATATCTCGTATTTAAGGAAAAAACTGGCGGCTCTCAGAGCGAACGTTCGGATAAGAGCCAGCAGAAATGCCGGATACTCTCTGGAAATCGGGGAGGGTGGAGATGATTAGAAGGCTTCGGATCAAATTTACAGCGGCAGCAGTGGGAGCGATGGCCATAGTACTGACGGTCATACTTGGAATCGTTAACGGGGTGAATTATCACAATGTGATACGGGATGCCGGGTATGTTCTGGATCTGCTGGCAGAACATCAGGGTGACTTCCCTGATGACGGAGTGCGTGGAAGCAGGCAGAGGCGTCCGGGGATCTCTCCGGAGACGCCCTATGAGACGAGATTTTTTACAGTGACAGTCGGGAAGAATGGCGATATACTCGCGACAGACACGGAGAGGATCGCAGCGGTGGACGCTGCTGATGCGGAGGTCTACGCCGGGAAGGCGCTGGATACAGGCCGCAAGGAGGGGTTCCTCGATGATTACAGATACAGGTGCGAGAGTGTGGGGGGAGATGATATCCTGATCATTTTCCTGGACTGCACCCGCAGCCTAACAACATTTCGAAATTTCTTTTTTACAAGTATCCTGGTATCGGTCATGGGGGTGGCGGCTGTATCACTGCTCATCCTTCTTGCTTCCGGGCGCATCGTCCGGCCTTTTGTGGAAAACTATGAAAAGCAGAAACGCTTTATCACGGATGCGGGGCACGAGCTGAAGACACCTCTGACCATCATCGATGCGGATGCGGCGGTGATGGAAATGGAGCTGGGAGAGAATGAGTGGCTGCAGGATATAAAGCGGCAGACAAGGTATCTGCGGGAATTGACGGAGGATCTGATCTATCTGTCCCGGACAGAGGAGAGGGGAGAACATTTTGTGAGGGCGGATTTTTCTATCTCAGAGGTAGCGGAAGAGGTGACGGATTCTTTCGGCGCACTGGCAATAGCCCAGGAGAAAAAATTCCGGTCAAGGATAGAGCCCATGGTGAGCTACTGTGGGGGAGCAGGGGAAATCCGAAGGCTTTTCGCCATCCTTCTGGACAACGCTGTCAAATATTCAGCCCCGGAGGGTGAAATCTCCTTCTCGCTTGGAAAGGAAGGAAAGGCGGTTCGGATCCGCGTGTCCAATACGGTGGAGCATATTGACAGAGAACAGCTAGCACGGCTGTTCGACCGGTTTTACCGCACGGACAGCTCCAGAAATTCCGAGACAGGAGGACATGGCTTAGGGCTGTCCATTGCCAGGGCTGTGGTGACGGCGCACAGGGGAAAGATATGGGCTTCCACTGAGACGGGAAGAGATCTTACGGTCACTGTGCTTCTTTTTAGGTCTGTTTAAGGCAGTTCCTTTAAACTACAGGAGAGACGTTAGTTTAAAGGAGCTGTTTTATTATGAAAAGAAGAAAAAAGGGATACAGAAGATATGTGTCAGGAAGAAAAGGGAGAAAAAAAGTGCGCGTGCGGCGCTGGGAGTTCTCTGTCTGTCCTGCGCTGCTCTGCTCATGAACTGCCGGAAAGCAGCGGGAGAGGGAAGCGGGGATAAGGGGGATGAGGCCCAGGCTCTGGTCATAGACACAGCCGATGAGGATGAAGAAGCGGCCCGGGAGGTGCAGGAAGCACTTGATGAGCTGGACGATGATCTGGTAGAGCTGACAGGGAATGCAGACGGGACATGGAGTATTTATATCAAGGACCTTCTGACAGGCAGTGTGCTGTCTGTTAACAGTCAGCCGCTCTACGCAGCCAGCCTGATCAAACTTTTTGTCATGGAGAGCTGCTATGAGCACATGGATCTGATACTGGAAAATGACAGCGCCTATTCAGGGTCCACAGAGGAGAGCAGCAGTAAGGTGGATGAGCTGCTCACGAATATGATCACTGTGTCGGACAACGAGTCCTACAATGAGCTTGTTCGCATGCACAGTGCAAGCCGCAGCTTTACTGAGGGCTGCACTGTGGTGGAGGAATATATAGAGGAGAGTGTGTACAGGAATACGGGGATCTTCCACACGCTCAGCCCTTCCAGTACCCCGTCCCAGGCGACGGAAGATACAAGCAACTATACCTGTGTGGAGGACTGTGGGACGCTCCTCGAAGCCGTGTATGAAGGCACATGTGTGTCCGAAAGTGCATCGGAGGCGATGCTGGAACTGCTCAGAGGCCAGCAGTCTACGAGCAAGATACCTGCCGGTGTGCCAGGGGGAGTGGAGACGGCCAACAAGACCGGGGAGACAGATGAGGTGCAGCACGACGCGGCCATTGTCTTTGGAGAGAAAACAGACTATATCCTTTGCGTTATGTCTGAGGATATTGTGGATTCTGAAGCTGCGGTCAGCACGATACAGGAAATATCGGCGATGGTATACGAATGCCTGAACTGACCACAGATATCTGTCGGGAATGGAAATGCGGCAAAAAGCAGCCCTGCCATGTGAACTCACGGCAGGGCTGTTCCCTTTATTCCGATATTTTTTATTCCGGTATCTTGCACACATCTACCCATTCCTCGAAGCGGGAGTAGGTCTCCAGCTCCGGGATGGTCAGTTCAATGGCGCTGTTGGCGCTGCCGCAGGCAGGAAAGACGGTGGGAAACCGCCTGAGCGACTGGTCCAGATAGACCTTCACGCCCTCTTTGATCCCGAAGGGGCAAACACCGCCCACGGGATGTCCGACCAGTTCTGTCAGCTCATCCACCTTCAGCATGGTAGCCTTTTTGTGGAAGGTGGCTTTAAACTTCTTGTTGTCGATCTTGGCGTCCCCGGCTGCCACTACCAGGATGGGACCGTCATCCAGTATAAAGGACAGTGTCTTGGCAATCCGCCTCTCCTCGGTTCCCACCGCTTTGGCAGCCTCGGCCACAGTGGCGCTGGAGACCGGGAATTCCAGGATCTTTTCCTCCATGCCGGGCCACTGGCGGAAGTAGGATCTGACTTTTTCGATAGACATGTTTATCTACGACCTTTCTTAATTTACATTTACAGTTTGAACCAGCCCATGGAGTTGGCCACGGAGCTTCCAAGAATCAGCAGGAGAAATACCGGTGTGATCCATTTAATCATAACAGTGAAAAGCTTTTCTCCCACAAACTTTCCATTGGTCACTTTCACTTCGTCTGAGATCGCCTTTGGTCCGATGAAGAATCCTACGAAGATACAGGTGAAGAAAGCGACGATTGGCATCAGTACGCTGTTGCTTACAAAGTCCATGATATCCAGGATGGTCATGTTTGCCCAGGTGATGAAGCCTAACGGGCCGAATCCAAGGGAGGACGGAATGCCAAGTACCAGTGACAGGACTGTCACGAAGATACATGCATTCTTCCTGCTCCAGTGGAATTTATCCCGGAAGATGGATACAATGGTTTCCATCAGCGAGATGGAAGAGGTCAGGGCCGCGAAGATAACCAGCAGGAAGAAGGCAGCTCCGATGGCGCCGCCCATGGGCATGCTGCTGAACACCTTCGGGAGGATGACGAACATAAGGCTCGGGCCGCTCTGAAGGATCTTCGGATCACCGCCGGAGAATACAAACACGGCGGGGATGATCATAAGACCAGCCAGGAAAGCGATGACTGTGTCAAATATCTCGATCTGGCGCACAGAGCTCTCCAGGTTCGTGTCTTTTCGCATGTAGGAACCATATGTGACCATGATGCCCATAGCCAGGGACATGGAGTAGAAGAGCTGCCCCATGGCGGAAAGCACGGTCTTCACGGAGAAGTCTTCCATATGGGGCTGCACGTAATAGGCCAGTCCGTCCATGGCGCCGTCCAGAGTCAGACAGTAGATGGAGATGACAATGGCCAGCAGGACAAGGATAGGCATGGCGAATTTACTCACCTTCTCAATTCCTTTTTCCACGCCTAAAAGAACAATGATGGCTGTTGCACCGAGGAAGAGAAGGAACCAGCCCAGAGGCTCGAAGGTACTTCCCACGAAACCGGTAAAATAATCGTCAGCGGCTGCCGCAGAGCCACCGCCTGTCAGGAAGACGGTAAAATATTTGATGACCCATCCTCCGATGACGGAATAATATGGAAGAATGATAATGGGTACGGCGGACGCTAGGATTCCCAGGAACCCGAAGCGGGAGTCCAGAGCCTTGAACGCACCGATGGCCGACAGGCCTGTCTTTCTTCCGATGGCAATCTCTGCAACCATAAGGGAAAATCCGAATGTTACTGCAATGATCAGATAGATAAGAAGGAACGTACCTCCTCCGTACTGTGCTGCAAGATAGGGGAAACGCCAGATGTTTCCAAGACCTACCGCAGAACCGGCAGCGGCCAGCACAAAGCCCAGTTTGCCGGAAAAACTGCTTCGCTTATTCATTTGTAAAACCTCCTCAATATTTATAGATATCCTTTTTACTCTCACATATTCTGGACATGTGTAAGCCTTATTATAATGAATACCGGGATATTTAGCAAGGGAAAACGGGGGAGAAAAAAAGAAAAGTGTTGACATGGCCATGAAAGTGTGATAAATTAATTGATGCGTAAGGTGTAAAACAAAGCAGAGTATCCACTCTCACCGTAGCACAAGCGGGTGACTACTGGTTGATATTGAGACATTATACACTATGTGAGGTGTATTGTGCAATAGATTAAGTGGATAGTCTGGACTATTCGCTTATTTTTTTTGATGGAGGTGCACGACAATTAGCGATTTAATGATTAACGAACAGATCAGAGACAGGGAAGTACGTGTGATCAGCGAAGCGGGAGAGCAGCTTGGAATTATGTCTGCCCGGGAAGCCATGAAGCTGGCAGAGGAGGCTCAGCTGGATCTGGTCAAAATTGCTCCCAAAGCTCAGCCGCCGGTATGCAAGATCATTGACTACGGCAAGTATAAATATGAGCTGGCAAGAAAAGAAAAGGAAGCCAGAAAAAAACAGAAAACGGTTGAAGTGAAGGAAGTGCGTCTTTCACCAAATATTGACACCAATGACCTGAACACCAAGGTGAACAATGCGAAGAAATTCCTCACCAAGGGAAATAAAGTGAAGGTTACGCTCCGTTTCCGCGGAAGAGAGATGGCTCACGTACAGCAGAGCAAGCACATCCTGGATGATGTGGCTCAGATGCTTGCGGACGTGGCGGTTGTGGAAAAGCCGGCCAAACTCGAAGGAAGAAATATGAGCATGGTTTTAACTGAAAAACGTTAAAAATACTATTTATCTTTAAGGAGGAAAACATCATGCCAAAAATTAAAACAAATAGAGCTGCTGCAAAGCGCTTCAAAAAGACAGGTACAGGAAAGCTGAAAAGAAACAAAGCTTATAAGAGCCATATCTTAACCAAGAAGTCTACAAAGAGAAAAAGAAATCTCAGACAGGCTACAATCACAGATGCAACCAATGTAAAGAATATGAAGAAAGTATTACCATATCTGTAAGATTGGGAAAGATTGAAGGAGGAATTAGGACATGGCAAGAATTAAAGGCGGCTTAAACGCTAAGAAGAAACATAACAGAACATTAAAACTGGCGAAAGGATACAGAGGAGCCCGCTCCAAACAGTACAGAGTTGCAAAACAGTCTGTCATGAGAGCACTCACATCTGCATATGCAGGCAGAAAACAGCGCAAGCGTCAGATGCGTCAGCTGTGGATCGCACGTATCAACGCTGCTGCAAGAATGAACGGACTTTCCTACAGCAAGTTCATGCACGGACTTAAGGTTGCTAACATCGACATCAACAGAAAGATGCTGGCTGAGATGGCTGTCAATGACAAGGAAGGATTTGCTTCTCTGGCAGAGACTGCTAAGAAGAGCATTGCGTAACAGCACTCCGTGAGTGTATATGTGAAATCCGAAGATTTCCGCCCCGCAGAAGGGCGGGAATTTTCAAAGGATTTCTGAAAATATATATATTACAAAAAATATAAAAAATTTAAAAATAACTGTTGACATTCAGGCTGGCCTGTAGTATTATACTTTTCGGACAGCGAAATAAAGCAGTCATGCGGAAGTGTCGGAACTGGCAGACGAGCAAGACTAAGGATCTTGTGACATTCGTGTCGTGTGGGTTCAAGTCCCATCTTCCGCATTCAGTGAGAAGCCTTGAGTTTTCAAGGCTTTTTCTTTTTTGCGGCGAATGCCGGAAGGAGGATGCCCCATAAAAGCGGGCGCCTATAATATAAGGAAGGAAAGTGAAAATATGTTTTTTATCATAGGCCTCACCAGCGGGAGAAAGGATCTGAAATTTAATCAGGTGGTTATCTGCAGCAGATGCGGAAAGTACGGGAGATATATGGTGTATATGACATACACGGCACTGTCTCTGTTTTTTATTCCCTGCTTTAAGTGGAATAAACAGTACTTTGTACAGACAAGCTGTTGCGGCACGGTGTACAGGCTGGACTCGGAAGTGGGCAGGCGGGTCGCCAGGGGTGAAGAGCTGGAGATCCGGCAGGAGGATCTGGAGCCGGTTTCCGGAGGATGGCCGGGCGGACAGATGAAACGGTGTCCGAACTGCGGCTATACGACAGATGAAGATTTTACATTCTGCCCGAAATGCGGTGGAAGATTTTAAGGTTTACCGGGAAGGCTAACCATGATATAATAGTGTCTAATTTTGGAAATGTTTGTTGAAATCCAACAATATAACGGATAGAGGGCTTATGAAGATCAATACAAAGAGATTGTGGGATCACATTATGGAGTTGGGAAGGATCGGAAGCGGGGCGGACGGCAGCGTCACCCGCTTCCCGTTCACCCCTGAGGACAAAAGCGCAGAGAAGCTGATCTGCCGCTATATGGAAGAGGCAGGGCTGGACGTGGAGAGAGACGGAGCGGGCAACCTGATCGGAAAGTGGACGCCTGCCGGAAGTGGGGCAGCGGGACAGACACCGGTGATGACCGGCTCCCACTATGATACGGTCCTGCAGGGAGGGAAATTTGACGGATGCCTGGGGGTTCTGGGAGCCATTGAGGCAGTGCAGACTCTGTGTGAGGAAGGCTATGAACCGAAAGTGCCTGTGTGGGTGATCGGCTTTAAGGATGAGGAGGGTAACCGGTTTGGATACGGAATGATCGGGAGCAAAGCCATCTGTGGGAGAGTCCTGCCGGAGGGGCTGGCGTCTGTGGACGCGGACGGCATTTCTCTTGGCGACGCCATGAGAGCATACGGGCTTTCTCCCGACAGTCTGGACACCTGCAGGGTGGACAGGATAAAGGCTATGCTGGAGCTTCACATTGAACAGGGACAGGTCCTGGAAAAGAATGGCAGCCAGATCGGGATCGTGGAAGGCATTGCAGGACTGGAACGGTACACAGTGACCATCACAGGGAGCAGCGCCCACGCCGGAGCCACTCCCATGAGCGAACGGTCTGACCCGGTTCCTGCCATGAGCAGATGGATACTGAAGGCGACAGAGCTTGCAAAGGAGCGGAAAGACTGTGTGGCTACGGTGGGACGCATCAAAGTGCTGCCCGGAACCTGCAATATCATCTGCGGGGAGACGGAGTTTTCACTAGATATCCGCAGCGTCCGAGATGAAGATATACGGGATATCATGGAAGAGATGAGCCGATATGAAAAGCTGCTGGAAGAGCAGGAGCGGGTCAGCATAAAAAGAGCACTGGATCAGTCTCTTCCCGGCGTGCCTTGTGACAGCGGGCTGAAGGAGAGAATGGAGCAGATCTGCGACCAGTATGGATACGCCCACAGACGCTTGATGAGCGGTGCAGGGCATGACAGCATGAATTTCGGTGGGCTGTGTCCTGTCAGTATGATCTTTGTGCCGTCCCAGGGAGGATATTCTCACCGGAAAGAAGAGTTCACTTCTATGGAAGACTGTGAGGCCGGAACCCAGGTGCTCATGGAGATGATCCGGGAGATCACATCCCGGTAAAAAAGGAATGATTTTAACTTCCGGACAGGGCCTGTATGGACGGCCCTGCCGGGGGATAAAATAAAACTACAGAAAAGAAGAGTAAGAGGAGGTAACAAATGAAAGAAAAAATCAACAGTTTCTTTCAATTTAGTGAGAGAGGAACAAATTTCAAAGTGGAAACCATAGCTGGTATCACTACATTCATGACTATGGCGTACATTCTGGTCGTACAGCCCAGCCTTATGGTGGGGGATGCCGACTATGTCATTGACACCAACGGGGTGATGATCACCAAGGAGGCGATCCTTGTCACCTGTGCCCTTGTCAGCGCTGTCATCACACTGCTTATGGCCCTGTATGCCAACATGCCCTTTGCCCTTTCCACCGGAATGGGAAACAACGCCATGTTCGGTGCAATGCTCATCGCAGGGGCGATCTCTTTTGGGGGCATCATGTCTCTGATCCTGATATCAGGATTAATATTTCTGCTGCTTACAGTGTTTGGCGTTCGTGATCTCATTGTGAAAACGATTCCAAAGAACCTGAAGATCGCTATCAGTACAGCCATCGGTTTCTATATCGCTTACCTTGGATTTAACAACAGCGGTATCGGTACATTTACGGACGGCATCAGCCAGGGGGATTTCAAGCAGCCCTCTGTGTATCTGGCAATTTTCGGACTTATTCTGATTGCGGTGCTGACAGCCCGCAAAGTGACAGGAGCCATCCTGATCGGTATTGTGGCAGTCACTCTTCTTGGCATTCCTCTCGGTGTGACGACTGTGCCGGACACACTGGCAAAAGTGCCGGATTTTGACGGACTGGGCAACTTGATGTTTGCCTTCGACTTTAAAGAGGTGCTTTCTTTCTCAGCCGTCCCGCTGATCTTTGTCTCCTTCTGCGGTGACTTCTTCTCCACTCTGGGAACTGTTCTGGGTGTGGGAGCCAAGGCCGGTATGCTGGATGAGAATGGAAACCTGCCAAATATCCAGAAACCGTTCCTTGTAGATGCTATCGGTACCTGCGTGGGTGCATGTACAGGTAACACAGTTGTGACCACCTTTGTAGAATCCAGCGCCGGCGTAGAGGCGGGCGGACGCACCGGATTTGCCAGCGTGATCACAGCTCTCATTTTCGGGCTGATGGTATTCCTTTCACCTCTTGTGTTGATGATTCCCAACGCGGCTACAGGACCGGCTCTGATCTTTGTGGGATTCCTGATGATCCAGGGCATTCAGAACATCGACTTTTCTGATTTTACTGAGGCCTTTGGTCCTTTTGTCATGATCATGTTCACGATCTTCACAGGATCTATCGCAGGCGGTATTTCTGCAGGCATCATCGCTCACGGGCTCATCAAGCTGCTTACAGGCAGAGCAAAAGAGGTACATCCTTTCCTTTATGTTCTGTGCATTCCGCTGATCCTGTATTTCCTTTCATAAAATAGTTCCGGCAGATCTGAGGGTCTGCAGAAAGGCGGTATACAATGAAAATCCAACCGAATGATAAAAAACAGCTGCTCAAGGCAGCGCTGGGAGAGATCAGAAGTGATCTCGCCATCACAAATGTACAGCTTGTCAATGTGATCACCGGTGAGATCTACCCGGCGGACGTGTTCGTCTATGACGGGATGATCGCCCATGTGGAATACAAAAATCCCGGTACTGAACTGGACAAGGCAAATGAGGTCATCGACGGAGAAGGGAAATATCTGATCCCCGGCTTCATCGATGCCCATGAACACATTGAGAGTTCCATGATGACTCCCAGGAATTTTGCCAAGGGAGTGATCCCCCACGGCACGACGACTGTTGTCACAGACCCCCACGAGATTGCCAATGTGTGCGGCATGGAGGGTGTGCGCTACATGCATGAGGCAGGAGAGGATCTGCCTATGAGGCAGCTTATCGATGTACCCAGCTGTGTACCGGCGGTTCCGGGGCTGGAAAATGCGGGCGCGGAGTTCTTTGCAAAAGAGATAGAAGAACTCGCTTCCATGGACCGTGTGATCGGCCTTGCTGAGGTGATGGACTTCCTGGCAGTGATCCACGGGGAAGACCGGATGATGGATATTATTGATGTGATGGACAAAAAAGGACTTTATCTGCAAGGCCATGCGCCCTCTGTGTCCGGCAGGATGCTGTCTGCCTATCTGTGCGGCGGCCCCAATACCTGTCATGAGTCCAGGGAGAGAAATGAGGCGCTGGAGAAGCTTCGAAGCGGCATGTATGTGGATGCCAGGGAATCCTCCATCACGAAAAATGTGGAGGAGATCTATGAAGGCGTAAAAGGCGTGAAGTTCTATGACCATTTCTGCCTATGCACAGATGACAGGGAGGCGGATGATATCCTTCACGTGGGACATATGAATGATGTGGTTCGCACAGTCATCCGCAGCGGCATGGATCCGGTGACAGCGATCAAGAGCGCCACTTTAAACACGGCAAGAGAGATCCATATTGAGAATCTGGGCGCCATTGCCCCGGGATATGTGGCGGATATGCTCCTTGTGGGCGACCTGGAAGAGCTGAAACCGGACCTGGTATTCTTCGGTGGCAGGCTGGTGGCAGAAAAAGGCCATATGACTGTGCCCATAGAAGCAAGAGAGTATCCGCTGGAAAAGGTCAATACCATGTATGTGAAGGATCTGAAGGCGGAAGATTTCCGGATCAAGGCGCCGGTGGAGACCGGTACAGTCACAGTCAACGTGATGGAGTACCCGGATCTTCTCCTCTCCTCCACTGTGCTGACAACTGCGGAAGTCCCGGTAAAAGACGGGTATGTATGCCTGGAGGGAGAGGACCTGAAGTTCGTGGCAGTTGTGAACAGGCATAAAGGCCATGATACCATTGGGCTTGGCATTGTAAAGGGATTTGGAACGACCTGCGGTGCCCTGGCATCCACCGTGTCCCACGACAGCCACAATCTGACCGTTGTCTATGATACGGCAGAGAATGCGCTTATGGCTGCAGAGGCTCTGATCCAGTGCGGCGGCGGTATGAGTGCAGTCAGGGATGGTCGGCTGCTCCATGTTCTGGAGCTGCCTCTTGCAGGGCTGATCTCCCTGAAAGACGCAGCAGAGCTGGCAAAAGACAGCCAGCTGATGAAGGAGGCCAACAGGGAGCTGGGCCTTACCGGTCTGGAAAATCCGCTCCTTCGTATTGTGACGCTGGCCCTTCCCGTTATCCCGAAAGTGAAGATGTCTGACCTTGGGATGGTGGATGTGCTGAAAAAAGAACTGATCCCCCTGTTTGTGTGATCAGTCTGTACCTTATAACATAGAGAATGATAGTTATTGGAGGAATCGACGACTATGAAACAGCAAAAATCCGGAAGCGGAGAATTTAAGAAAGAGATCGGCCTGTTTGGCGGCATGAGCGTCATCTGTGGCATTATGATAGGTTCCGGTATCTTTTATCTGGGGTCCTATGTGCTCCAGAGGTCGGGCTATAGCCTTGGACTGGCCCTGATCTGCTGGCTCCTCGGAGGACTTGTGTCCCTGCTTGGAGGCCTCTGTTTTGCAGAGCTGGGAGCTTCTGACCCGAAAGCGGGAGGCCAGCTGGTGTATCTGAGCAAGGCTTACCATCCCGTGCTGGGATTTATGTATGGATTTACCCAGTGGATACTGGCCAGCTCAGGCTCTATTGCAGCCATTGCCGTGGCTATTCCCACAGCCCTGGTAGATTTTATCCCGGGGCTTACCCAGCTTCACATCAAACTGATCGCTATTGCCCTGATCGTGCTCCTTACGCTCTTTAATCTGCGGGGAGTCAAGGGGGCGTCCAATCTGCAGACATTTTTTATGGTAGCAAAACTGCTCCCGATCTTCATTATTATGATCGGAGCGCTTGTGCTGGGAAACCAGACACCGGATTTAAGTCCGGTTCCCGCCTCTGCGCCAGACGGATCACCGCTGACGGCAGGCTCTGTCTTTGGCATGATCGCCTTTGCCACCGTGGCGTCACTGTGGGCCTATGAGGGTTGGACCAACCTGAATGCTGTGGCAGAGGAGATCAAGAATGTAAAGAGAAATCTGCCCCTTGCCATTATCCTGGGCATCGGCGGCGTGGCTATTTTCTATGCACTTTTCAACTATTCCCTGATGCGGGTGATCCCGCTGGATGAAGCAAAGAGCCTGATCGAGAGCGGAAGCCTGTACCTGGGAACGACTGTGGCCGAGCGGCTCTTCGGCGTGGCCGGAAAGGTTATCGTGCTGATCGGCATGCTGCTGGCTATGTTCAACTGCCTGAACGGCATGGTGCTGGCCTTCTCAAGGATCTACTATGCCATGTCTGCTGAGAAGATCTTCTTCAAAAAGCTGGGCACACTGAATAAAAACGGAGTTCCGGCTGCAAGCCTGATCTCCCAGATGATTATTTCCATCATCCTTGTGTGTCTGCGGAACCTGGATCAGCTCACATCTCTTGTGGTATTCTGCGGTATGCTGTTCAACTGTCTTGCAGTGACAGCGGTATTTGTCTACAGGAGGAAGTATCCGGACCTGGAGAGACCCTACAAAGTATGGCTCTACCCGGTATCTGTCATCGTCACAGTCATCCTCTTTGTGGGGCTGATGATCAACAATCTGATGGAAGATCCGGTGACAGCACTGACAGGTCTGATCGTTCCGGTGATCGGCATCTTCTTCTATCTCTACTTTAAAAAGAAATACGGCGGGGAGGAGAAGGAACATGCGTAGGCCGGTGATCGGAATATCGGGGAATTTGATCCCTATTGAAAATGACGGAGTTTTTACAGGAAATCTGCGGCAGTATATCCACACGGATTACACGTCCAGCGTGGAGCGGGCGGGGGGCACCCCGCTGCTTCTGCCGGTCAGCGATGACCCGGAAGTGATCCGCGCACACGCGCAGCTCTGCGACGGCATCATCCTGTCGGGAGGGGCGGACGTGGACCCCATTCTCTACGGAGAGGAGGGCATTCAGGGCCAGGGTTACTCCATGCGGGAGATCGATGTCTACGATATGGAGCTCTTTCGGGCGGCTCTGGAGCAGAAGAAACCGGTCCTTGGCATCTGCAAGGGACTGCAGATCATCAACATCTGCTTCGGAGGGACTCTCTACCAGGATATTCCCTCCCAGAGAGAGCACTGTATCAAGCACACCCAGAATACGGAGCGCTACCAGGGTACCCACAAGATCCGGATCAAGGAGGACAGTGTTCTCCATGGTCTCCTGCCGGACGGCACATTTGTCAATTCCTGGCACCACCAGGCTGTCAAGGACGTGGCCCCAAAGCTGACCGTGACGGCTGTGGCTTCCGACGGTGTTGTGGAGGCTGCCGAGTATATGGAGGAGGGCCAGTTCATCATGGGCGTGCAGTGGCACCCGGAGATGATGGCCTCCTGTGGAAATGCGGAGCAGCTGGGCATTTTTAAGGAACTGGTGCGCAGATGTTCCCAGGGAGAAAGCGAGCAGTAAAAATGACAGAGATATTTATAAACGGAGATGTGACAACCATGGACGAGGAGCGGCCGCAAGCGGAGGCTTTTGCCGTCAGGGACGGCGTGTTCACTTTTGTGGGAACGAAGGAGGAAGCCCGGAAGCTGGCCGGCGAACTTAAGGCAGCACAGGAGAGCGTGATTTTTACCGATCTTAAGGGAAAGAGCGTGCTCCCGGCCTTTCAGGATTCCCACATGCACTTTGTCGGCTTTGCCAAACATTTTATCAATGTGGATCTGAACGGCTGCACCAGCATACAGATGATGCAGCAGCGCTTCCGGGACAGGCTCAGCCAGTGCGGCCCGGATGGCCGCTCCTGGCTGGAAGCTACGGGGTGGAACCAGGACTATTTTACAGAGGGAGAGAAAAGATTTCCCACAGCAAAGGATCTGGATAAAGTGACGGGGGATCGGCCTGTCATCGCCCTGCGTGTGTGTGAACATGTAGGTGTTGTTAATTCCGCGGGCATGCGTCTTCTCGGTTTGACCAGGGAGTCTGTCCGGGGGCTGGGAGACTTTGCCCTCACAGATGAGGCGGGAGAGCCTCTGGGCATTTTCAAGGAGCGAGTGCTGGACCGGATCCGAAGCCAGGTGCACACGCTGAACCGGGAGATCCTGGAGGACATCCTCCTGAAAGCACAGGAGGAGGCTTTCTCCTACGGTCTTGCCACGATCCAGACAGACGACATCGGCTTTATGCCGGACGAGGATTACAAGCTGCTCTTTTCCGTTTACCGGGATCTTCTGGAGAGCGGCAAGCTGAAGATCCGCATCTGCCAGCAGAGCCTCAGGCAGACGCCGGAGCGGATCAGAAAGTACTACGAGGATGGTTTCCGGTACGGCGGGGAGGACCATCACCTGCGCATCACCGGGATCAAGCTTTTGCAGGACGGCTCTCTGGGAGCCAGGACCGCCGGCCTCAGAGAGCCATACGCGGATGATCCTTCCACCTGCGGCCTTACCATCTTCACGGAAGAACAGCAGGATGAGCTGGTGAAGACGGCCCATGATCTGGGGTATCCGGTTCTGGTCCACGCTATCGGGGACCGCGCCATTGAGATGGTGCTGGACGCGCTGGAGAGGGACAAAAAGAACAGAAAGGCGGGAGAGACTTACCGGGACGGGATCGTCCATGTGCAGATCACAGACGGGGAGCTCCTGGAGCGTTTCAAAAGACAGCAGGTCATGGCGCTCGTGCAGCCGATCTTCATTGACTATGATATGCACATTGTGAGGGGTCGGGTAGGAGAGGCGGCGGATACATCCTATGCCTGGAAGACTCTGGTGGACAAGGGCGTGCGCGTCTCTTTTGGCACAGACTGTCCGGTGGAGTCCTGCGAGCCGCTCCCCAACATATATACAGCTGTGACTCGCCGCAATCTGACGGGGGAGGAGCAGCAGACTTACAGGCCGGAGGAGCGAATGTCTGTCTACGAGGCAGTAAGGGCTTACACGGTTGAGGGCGCCTACGCCTCCGGCGAGGAGGATGTGAAGGGCAGGATCCGGGAAGGGATGCTGGCGGATTTTATCATTCCGGACCGGGATCTTTTTGCCCTGGCAGATGAGGAGGAGCTGAAAGAAGCTAAAATCCTTGCCACCTATATAGACGGAGAAAAAGTATATCAGCGGGCCTGACAGGAAAACAAAAACGTCGATACACGCAAAATTGTGTGATATCGGCGTTTTTTGTATGTTAAATTATAGAAAATGATGTATAATAAGAGAAAAATATTCTGAAAAAGCAGAAGGGAGGAAAATCATGCTGGAAAAACTGGATCTCACGAAAAAGATGGAAAAAGAAGAGTATAAGGAGAAAATGGAGCATCTGGAGAAAAATCTGGGAAAGCTGCAGAGAAGATGCAAGGAGTTGAACATTCCGGTTATGATTGCCTTTGAAGGCTTTGGGGCTGCAGGGAAAGGACTGCAGATCGGCAAGCTGATCCAGTCTCTGGATCCGAGAGGATTCCGGGTGTATGCGGTGAAGAGTGAGACGGAGGAGGAGAAGATGCATCCCTTCCTGTGGCGGTTCTGGACCAAACTCCCGGAGAAAGGGCGCATTGCCATCTACGACACAAGCTGGTACAGGCGGGTCCTCACAGACCGTTTTGACAAAAAGATAAAGAAGTCCGAGCTTGCGGACGCTTATGAGTCCATCCTCTCTTTTGAAGACCAGCTCACAGAGGATGGGATGGTGATCATTAAACTCTTCCTTGCCATTGACAGGAAGGAGCAGAAGAAGAGATTTGACAGGCTGCTCTCCTCTAAGGATACGGCCTGGCGGGTGACAGAGGACGACCTGAAGCGGAATGAGAAATTTGACAAGTACCTGGAAATGAACGAGGAGATGCTTGCGCGCACAGACACAGAGAAAGCCCCCTGGCACATTGTGGAGGCGGTGGACCGGCGCTTTGCCACCGTGAAGATCTACTCGATCGTGGAGGAGATGCTGACAAGGCAGATCGAGGAAGCGGAACTTTCCCTGGCAGAGGAAGGAGCGGACGCACCGGAGGCAGATGCGGCGGAGACGAAAGAGCTGATGGAGTCCATCCTTGGCAAGGCGGATCTGAGCCTGTCCTGCAGCCGGAAGGAGTATGAAAAAGAATTAAAAGAGCTGCAGAGCCGCATCCAGGAGCTCCACGGAGAACTGTACAGGCGCAGGATCCCTGTTGTGCTGGGATTTGAGGGATGGGATGCCGGAGGAAAAGGGGGAGCCATCAAGCGGCTCACCGCCAAGATGGATCCCAGAGGGTATGTGGTCCACCCCACAGCCTCCCCCAATGCGGTGGAGCGGCAGTATCACTATCTCTGGCGGTTCTGGAAGGACATGCCCAAGGCAGGCCATATCACTATCTTTGACCGGACCTGGTACGGGCGGGTTATGGTGGAGCGGATCGAGGGCTTCTGCACGAAGAACGAGTGGCGCAGAGCCTATCGGGAGATCAATGACATGGAGCGGACCCTGACAAGGGAGGGTGTGCTGGTGCTGAAATTCTGGATGCAGATTGATAAGGACGAACAGGAGCGGCGATTCAGGGAGAGACAGGAAAATCCGGAAAAGCAGTGGAAGATCACGGAGGAGGACTGGCGGAACCGGGAGAAGTGGGATCAGTACGAGGCGGCTGTCAATGAGATGCTGATCCGCACCTCCACAGTCAATGCCCCCTGGATCGTGGTGGAAGGTAACGACAAATACTATGCGAGACTGAAAGTCCTGCGGACAGTGGTTGCGGCCATTGAGGAGAGGATCAAAAGTGGAGGGAAGAGAGCATGATGAACATTCGGGAGGAGATGGAGGCCAGGGAGGAAGCCAATTTAAGCCCCTACGCCACTCTCAGCAGCAGATCCAAAGGGAGAAACCGGCCGGAACCCCAGTGTGACATCCGACCGGTATTCCAAAGAGACAGGGACCGCATCCTTCACTGTAAGTCTTTTCGCAGGCTGAAGCAGAAGACGCAGGTATTTCTTCTGCCAAAAGGAGATCACTACCGTACCAGGCTGACCCACACACTGGAGGTGTCGCAGAACGCCAGGACCATCGCCAAGGCGCTGCGGCTCAACGAAGATCTGGTGGAGGCCATAGCCCTGGGCCACGATCTGGGCCATACCCCCTTCGGGCACGCCGGAGAGCGGGCTCTGAATCAGGTGTGCCCGGAAGGATTCCGCCACAATGAGCAGAGCGTCCGGGTGGTGGAGCTGCTGGAGAAGCAGGGGAGAGGGCTCAACCTGACCTGGGAGGTGGTGGACGGTATCCGGAACCATAAGTCCAGCGGTACACCCCACACACTGGAGGGCCAGATCGTCCGCCTCTCAGACAAGATCGCCTACATCAACCACGATATAGACGACGCGATCCGGGGAGGCCTGCTGACCGAGCAGGACCTTCCGGCGGAGTATACAGACGTGCTGGGACACAGCACCAGGATGCGATTGAATACGATGATCCACGACGTGGTGACCCACAGCATGGACAGGCCGGAGATCATCATGTCCGAGCGCATCCGGACAGCGACCATGGGACTGCGCAGATTTCTCTTTGAGAACGTGTATCAGAACCCGGTGGCAAAGGGGGAGGAGACGAAGGCAATCGGCATGATCCAGAACCTGTATGGCTGGTATCTGGACCATATGGAACTGATCCCCCAGCAGTATCTGGACATGGTGGACAGGGGCATAGCTGCAAAAGAGAGAGTGGTCTGCGATTATATAGCAGGGATGACAGACTCTTACGCCGTAAAAAAATTTCAGGAATATTTTATCCCGGAATCATGGAAAAATTAAAGGAAATCAAGAAGTTTTGTCGAATATTATAAATGTAGGCAATTGGAAAGCCGCAAAAAAATGAGAAGAGGATGACGACAGCTGATGTATTATCCGGATGAAGTGGTTGAGGAAGTCAGATCAAGAAATGACATTGTGGATGTGATATCAAGCTACATAAAATTACAGAAAAAGGGCAGTTCCTACTTTGGTCTCTGCCCTTTCCATAACGAAAAATCCCCCTCTTTTTCAGTGAGCCGGGACAAGCAGATGTACTACTGCTTTGGCTGCGGAGCCGGAGGCAACGTGTTTACCTTTCTGATGGAGTACGAGAACTTCTCTTTTGTGGAAGCTCTGAAGTTTCTCGCGGAGAGGGCAGGGGTCCAGCTCCCCGAGGAAGAGTATTCCAGGGAGGCAAAACAGAAGGCGGACCTGCGGTCCAGGATCCTGGAGGTCAACAAGCTGGCGGCCAAGTATTTTTACGCCCAGCTCAGGTCGCCCCAGGGGAAGACGGCATATGACTATCTGAAAAAGAGAGAGTTGGGAGACGAGACGATCGTGGCCTTTGGCCTTGGCTATGCCAACAAATACAGCGACGACCTGTACCGGTATCTGAAGACAAAGGGGTACACGGACCAGCTCCTGTCCCAGGCGGGGCTTATCTCCATAGATGAGAAGCATGGCCCCTACGACAAATTCTGGAACAGGGTCATGTTCCCCATTATGGACGCCAACAGCCGTGTCATCGGTTTTGGCGGACGGGTGATGGGAGATGCCAAGCCCAAGTATCTGAATTCTCCGGAGACAGTTGTCTTTGACAAGAGCCGCAACCTGTACGGACTGCACAGGGCCCGGACATCGAGAAAGCCCTATTTTCTCCTCTGCGAGGGGTATATGGATGTGATCTCCCTGCACCAGGCCGGATTTACCAACGCGGTAGCCTCCCTGGGGACTGCTCTGACAGCGGGACATGCCTCCCTGATCAAGCGGTATGTGAAAGAAGTCTATCTCACATATGACAGCGACGAGGCGGGGACAAAGGCGGCCCTGCGGGCTGCGCCGATCCTGCGGGCAGCCGGCATCACAGCCAGGGTGATCCGGATGGATCCCTACAAGGACCCGGATGAATTCATCAAGAATCTGGGGGCGGAGGCATTCGAGGAGAGGATCCGCAGCGCCAGGAACAGCTTCATGTTTGACCTGGAGGTGCTGGAGAAGGACTACGATATGACCAGCCCGGAGGGAAAGACAGGATTTCTGAAGGAGGCGGCCCGGCGTCTGACCACCTTTGACGAGGAGATCGAGAGAGGCAATTACATAGACGCTGTGGCAAAGGCCTACGCAGTCAGCAGCCAGGATCTGCGGAAACTGGTGACCCGCATGGCTGTGGAGGGAGGACTGGCAAAACCGGCCTCCCGCCCGAGGACAAGCGGTGACCGGGAGAAAGAGAAGGAGGACAGGCACCTGAAATCACAGAAGATCCTGCTCACCTGGATGCTGGAGGGGGAGGACATCTTCCGGCAGATCAAAAAGTACATCTCTCCTTCGGACTTTACGGAGGATCTGCTGCGCACAGTGGCGGAAAAGCTGTACCAGCAGTATGAAGAGGGAGATGTGAATCCGGCCCGGATCATCAACTTCTTTACAGACGAGGAGGAACATCGCCGGGTGGCGGAACTTTTCAACACAAAGATCCGTGAGCTACCCACTGTGAAGGAGCAGGAGAAGGCTCTGAGGGAGACGATCCTCCGGGTGAAAGAGAACAGTATAGAGGAGGCAGCCAGGAAGCTGGCACCCACAGATATTGCCGGACTCCAGAGACTGATGGAGGAGAAGCGGGCGCTGCAGGCCCCGGACAAACTGCATATTTCTATTAATTAAGGATAAAATATAAACAAGCAATGAGAGGATGGACACTGCATGGACGAGAACATGATAAAATTTACGGAGAAGCTGAATGAACTGAAGGCTCTTGCCAGAAAGAAAAAAAATGTGCTTGAGATCACAGAGATCAATGATTTTTTTGCTGACATGGATCTGAATTCCGATCAGATGGACAAAGTCTTCGAGTATCTGGAGGCGAACAATATCGATGTGCTCCGGATAGGAGATGACGATGAGGGACCGGACGATGCGGATCTCATGCTGACAGACGAAGATGAGGTGGATATGGAGAAGATCGACCTGTCCGTCCCCGACGGTATCAGCATTGAGGACCCGGTGCGCATGTATTTAAAAGAGATCGGCAAGGTGCCCCTTCTGTCTGCCGAGGAGGAAGTGGAGCTGGCCAAGAGGATGGCAGATGGAGATGAGGATGCCAAGAAGCGTCTGGCGGAGGCAAACCTTCGTCTGGTTGTGAGCATTGCCAAGCGCTACGTGGGAAGAGGTATGCTCTTCCTTGACCTGATCCAGGAAGGAAACTTAGGCCTTATCAAGGCAGTGGAAAAATTTGACTATGAAAAGGGATTTAAGTTCAGTACCTACGCCACATGGTGGATCCGTCAGGCTATCACCCGCGCCATTGCAGACCAGGCAAGGACCATCCGTATTCCTGTCCATATGGTGGAGACCATCAACAAGCTGATCCGTGTCTCCAGACAGCTGCTCCAGGAGCTGGGGCGCGAACCCACCCCGGAGGAGATCGCGGAGGAGCTGGACATGCCTGTGGACAGAGTGCGTGAGATCCTGAAGATCTCTCAGGAGCCGGTGTCCCTGGAGACGCCCATTGGCGAGGAGGAGGACAGCCATCTGGGAGATTTCATTCAGGACGACAATGTGCCGGTTCCGGCTGAGGCAGCAGCTGCCACCCTTCTCAAAGAGCAGCTGGATGAGGTGCTGGACACACTGACAGACAGAGAGCAGAAAGTGCTCCGGCTTCGTTTTGGCATGAACGACGGACGGGCCCGCACCCTGGAGGAAGTGGGAAAAGAGTTCGACGTCACAAGAGAGCGTATCCGTCAGATCGAGGCGAAAGCGCTCCGCAAGCTCCGGCATCCAAGCCGCAGCAGAAAACTGAGAGATTATCTGGATTAAGAAAGAGGCGCCTATGGAACTATCAAAAAGACTATCTGCCGTGGCAGGTCTTGTGACAGAGGGCGCCTCTGTCGCGGATATAGGCACGGATCATGGATACATACCCATCTGGCTGGCCAAAAGGGATCCGGCTGTAAAGCTGATCGCCATGGATGTCAATGAAGGTCCCCTTGAGAGGGCCAGGGAGCACATCCTGGCGGAGGGGCTGTCGGACAGAATCGATCTGCGGCTGTCAGACGGATTTTCTGCATTAGATCCCGGGGAAGTGCATACGATTATTGCAGCGGGCATGGGAGGCGGACTGGTGATACATATCCTGGAGGCGAATCCTGCAGTCACGGACTCGGTGCAGGAATTCATCCTCCAGCCCCAGTCTGAGATCGAGAGGGTTCGGGCTTATCTGGAGAGAGAAGGCTACACCATTGTGCGGGAAGAGATGGTGGAAGAGGATGGAAAGTACTACCCCATGATGAAGGCAGTGTACAGGAGGGAGATCATCCCCTACTCCGAAGTGGAGCTTTTGTACGGGAGGGATCTTCTGCGCCGCCGGCATCCGGTGCTGCGAGATTTTCTCCTGCGGGAGGAGCGTATCCGGGAGGACATCCTGGAGAGGCTGCGCCGGGCGGGAACGCCGGGGGCTGTCCAGAGGCAGGAAGATGTGGAAAGAGAGCTGGCCAGGATTCGGGAGGCTCTGGGCAGATACGCCTGCCAGTAAGGCAGGGAAAGGAGGATCAGACAATGCTTTGCAAAGAGGTAATGGATATACTGGAGGAGAACTACCCGGCAGACTATGCGCTGGACTGGGACAATGTAGGGCTTCTTGTAGGGAGAGATGACAAGGAAGTGAGGCGGATCTATGTGGCGCTGGACGCGGACGATGAGACCATCGAGGCTGCAGTCCGGTGGAAGGCAGATATGCTGGTGACCCACCATCCCATGATCTTCTCCGGGCTGAAGAGGATCAACAATCTGGACTTTATTGGAGCGCGTATCCTGAAGCTGGTACAAAACGACATTTCCTGCTATGCCATGCACACCAACTATGATGTGCTGGGCATGGCGGAGCTCTCCGGGAGAAAAATGTCCCTGGAAGACCCGGAAGTGCTGGAAGTGACAAGAGACGGCGAACAGCCGGAGGGCATTGGGAGAGTGGCAGATCTGGCCAGCCCGGCGCCCCTTCGGGAAATCTGCTGGTCTGTGAAGGACCGTTTTCACCTGGGGGCTGTGAAAGTCTTTGGGGATATGGATCAGCCTGTTTCAAGGATTGCTATCTCACCGGGCTCCGGCAAGAGCATGATAAAGGCTGCGCTGGACAAGAAAGCGGATGTCCTCATTACGGGGGACATCGATCATCACACCGGCATCGACGCCGTGGCACAGGGGCTGGCTGTCATTGACGCCGGACATTACGGGATCGAGCACATTTTTATAGAAGATGTCAAAGAGTACCTGAAAGAAAAGCTGGAGGGCGTGGAGGTGAAGGCTGCGCCGGTCCGCCACCCCTTCCAGATCGTGTGACAGCAAGAGATGTCGCAGAGACGTCAGACAGGAGGTAAGACATGGAGCAGAAGATGTACCGGATCGAGGCCGACGGAGAGACAAGAGAATACCCGGAGGGCACGCCCTACAGGGTGATCGCCGGGGATTTCCAGAAAAACCATGAAAATGATATTGTGCTTGTCTTTGTGGACGGCAAGCTGCAGGAGCTCCACAAGACACTGAGCCATGACTGCCGTCTCGTCTTTGAGACGACGGGAGATGACATTGGACATTCGACCTACAAAAGGAGCATGTGCCTTATGCTGGTCAAAGCCATCTACGATGCCGCCCACCATGAAGGAATCCGCAAGGTGCGTATACAGTATTCTCTTGGAGATGGCTATTACTGCACCATGGATGCGGATTTTCCGTTGACCCGGGATTTCCTTGCCCGGGTGGAGGCGAAGATGCGGGTTATGGTGGAAGAAGATATGCCGGTGCGCAAAAGGTCCATACACACAGATGAGGCGGTGGATCGGTTCCGCAGACATGGCATGTACGATAAGGAGAGACTTTTTGCGTACCGCAGGGTTTCCAAGGTCAATATCTACAGCATGAACGAATTTGAAGATTACTATTATGGCTACATGGTGCCCTCAGCCGGATATCTGCGGTATTTTGCCCTGTATCTCTATGATGAGGGCTTTGTCATCCAGATGCCCTCGAGGAAAAATCCCCGCAGTCTGTCCGCCTTTGCGCCCAAGAATAAGCTTTTCCAGGTTATGAAAGAGTCCACCAAGTGGGGAGACATGCAGGGGATCGAGACGGTGGGCGCACTCAATGACCGGATCACAAAGGGCGGCGATATGCGGGATATGGTGCTGGTGCAGGAGGCCCTTCAGGAGAAGAAGATCGCCCAGATCGCAGAGGAGATCGCGGGGAGAAAACAGGCTAAATTTGTGCTCATTGCCGGACCCTCCTCATCCGGGAAGACCACCTTCTCCCACAGGCTGTCCATTCAGCTTCGGGCGGCAGGCATGGTGCCTCATCCGATTTCTGTGGACAATTATTTTGTGGAAAGGGAGGATAATCCCAAGGACGAAAACGGCAACTATGATTTCGAGTGCCTTGAGGCGGTGGACACAGCCCTCTTCAATGAGCAGATGAACCGGCTTTTGGAGGGCCAGGAAGTGGTCCTGCCTGTCTTTAACTTTAAGACAGGGCACAAAGAGTTTGAGGGAAAGCCAAAGAAACTGGGGCCAGAGGACGTGCTTGTGATCGAGGGGATACACTGCCTCAATCCGAAGCTGACCCTCTCTTTGCCGGATGAGAACAAGTTCCGCATCTACATCAGCGCTCTCACCCAGCTCAACATAGATGAGCACAACCGGATCCCTACCACAGACGGCCGCCTGATCCGGCGGCTTGTCAGGGATGCCCGTACGAGAGGCTCCTCGGCCCGGAGGACCATAGCCATGTGGCCTTCTGTGCGAAGGGGGGAGGAGAAGAATATCTTCCCCTACCAGGAGGAGGCGGACGTCATGTTCAATTCGGCTTTGGTCTATGAGCTGGCGGTGCTGAAGCAGTACGTGGAACCCCTGCTTTTCGGAATAGAAAAAGACTGTCGGGAATATCTGGAGGCGAAGAGGCTGCTGAAATTCCTGGACTATTTTGTGGGAATTGAAAGCACCCTCGTGCCGGCCAATTCCCTGCTGCGGGAATTTATCGGCGGAGGATGCTTTCAACTATAGATCTCTGTAAAATTTTTTGATGCCAGACAGTCTGGAGCTCATGTTCACCATGAGGAGGTCTGCCACAGTGAGAGCGGCCATGGCCTCAACGACCACCACGGCTCTGGGGACGATGACAGGATCGTGGCGGCCGTGGATGAAAATCCGGACATTGTTTCCGTTTCTGTCCACGGTCTCCTGCTCCCTGGAGATGGAAGGAGTAGGTTTAACAGCGGCCCGGAGGATGACCGTGCTGCCGTCGCTGATGCCGCCCAGTGTGCCGCCGGCGTGGTTGGTCTTTTTCCGCACGGCTGGGCCGTCAGCATAGAACGGATCATTGTTCAGGCTGCCAAAAGACCGGGCTGCCCCAAAGCCGTCGCCGATCTCTACGCCTTTGACAGCGCCGATGGACATGACAGCACCCGCCAGGGAGGCGTCCAGCTTGCCAAAGACCGGTTCGCCGATACCGGCAGGAAGGCCGTCGATCCTGCACTCGATGACGCCGCCTGCGGAGTCCTGCTTTTGGATGCACTCTTCCAGAAAAGCGGCCGCCAACTCAGCGTGGGAGCGGGAGGGCATATAGAGAGGATTTTCTGTGATCTGGCTGAAATCATATGCGCCATCGGGGATAGAGATATCTCCGATGGCTTTTGTGTAGGTTGTAAAGTGTATGCCAAGTTCGGCCAGCATCTTGGCAGCCACGGCGCCGGCAGCTACCCGCCCGGCGGTCTCCCGTCCGGAGGAGCGCCCGCCGCCCCGGTAGTCCCGGATGCCGTATTTTTGGTCGAAGGTGTAATCTGCATGCCCCGGACGGCAACAGTCTTTGATGGCGCTGTAGTCCCGGGATCTCTGGTCTTCATTTCTTATTATAATGGAAATGGGAGTGCCGGTTGTCTTTCCCTCAAACACGCCGGAGAGGATCTGCGCCCGGTCTCCCTCCTTCCTGGCTGTCGTGTATTTCCCCTGCCCGGGTTTTCTGCGGTCCAGATATTTCTGTATGTCCTCCTCGCGCAGAGAGAGGCCGGCAGGGCATCCGTCCACGACAGCGCCCAGGGCGGCTCCGTGTGACTCACCCCAGGTGGTGACGGTAAAAAGTGTTCCCAATGTAGAACCTGCCATGTTGTATCGCTCCTTTATTTTGTGAAGTATGTGTTAAATCCTGTTAAGATATATTAAGAATTATTATAATCAAGAGTCGGATTATTGACAAGAGAAAGCCGGGACACTATAATTACTACGTATTACGAAAAGTGTAGTTATAAGTATATATAATATAAACAGGGAGCAGATTTTTATGAGTAATAGCGAAAACAGCAGGGAGGATATCGAGCGCTCTTCAGAAGAAATTCTCGAGGAGACCATGCGGGAGATCCGTGATGACCTGCAGAGTTCATCTCAGGACGATGTTTCCAATGCTTCATCAGAAGAGGAAGATGACGGCGTGATCCGGCTCGACGACAATGAAGAATTCTATGACATGGCAGAGGACGAAGAGGATGCATATTTGTCCGAGAAAGATGGGATAGAAGAGGATGAGCTGGACGAGGAAGAGGAGGAGAGCGGAAAAAAGCGTGGGAAGAAGAAAGCGCTGATTGTTCTGCTTGTCATTCTCGGTGTTCTTGCACTGGCCTATCTTGGCACAGCTTTGTTCTTTACAAAGCATTTCTTTTTCTATACAAAGATAAACGGCACGGAGTTTTCTGCTGAGACTGTCAGCGCCGTGGAGAGTTATATGGAAGAGCAGGTGGAGGGGTACGAGCTCACGCTGGAAGAGATTGACGGAGGTACGGAGACCATTGTCGGTGACGACATAGACCTGACTTATGTGGACGGGAAGGAAGTGGATGACCTTTTGAAGGATCAGAACCCACTTCTGTGGATCACAGCTCTCTGGGATCACCCGGATATCGAGGCTCCTGTGGGTGTGGAATATGACGCGGACAAGCTGAACGAAGTGATCGCAGGGCTGAAATGCATGCAGGCGGAAGAGCAGGTGGCGCCCCAGTCAGCCCGCCCGGTCTTTCAGGAGACAGAATTTGTGATCCAGGACGAGATGGTCGGCTCACAGATCGACACAGAGAAGTTCACGGAAGCCGTCAATGAAGCGATCAGCGGATTTCAGTCCACCCTGGACATGGAGGCGGAAGGATGTTATGTGCTGCCTGCATTCACTGCTGATGCGCCGGAAGTGGCGGCAGCAAGAGATGCCATGAACAGTTATCTGGGAGCCAGCATTACCTACGACTTCAGTCCTTATACGGAAGTGGTGGATTCTGCGGTCATCTCGCAGTGGGTGACGGTTGACGACAGCATGAATGTGACCTTTAACCAGGATGCAGTGCGGGCTTATATCCAGGAGCTTGCAAATAAATATGACACATACGGAAAGAACAGGACCATTGTCACAAGCCGCGGAAACACGGTGGAGGTCTCCGGCGGATCTTACGGCTGGCAGATCGATCAGGAGGCAGAGTACAATGCCCTTATCGCCAACATCCAGAATGCGGAGACAGTGACCAGAGAGCCCCAGTATGCGCGGCGCGCCGCTTCCCACGAGGGCAATGATTACGGCGGCAGCTATGTGGAGATCGATCTGACGAACCAGCATGTGTGGGTATACGTAAATGGCCAGTGCGTCGTTGAGACAGACTGCGTCACAGGAAATCCCCAGGAGGGCAACGGCACGCCCCAGGGCGTTTACTCCATCGCCTACAAGCAGATGAACACAACCCTCCGTGGACCGAAGCTGCCAGATGGGACCTATGAGTGGGAGTCTCCGGTTACCTACTGGATGCCCTTTAACGGAGGGATCGGACTTCACGATGCCCCCTGGCGTTCTGCCTTTGGCGGGAATATCTACCAGGGCGGGGGATCTCACGGCTGTGTAAACCTTCCCCCGTCAGTGGCCGGAACAGTATACAATAATATTCAGGCCGGCACACCGGTTGTATGCCACTATTAAGACAGATGAGGAATTTATAAGAATGTATGAACTTTTAAAAAGAGACGGAGCGGCCCGCAGAGGCCGGCTCCACACAGTACATGGGGTCATTGAGACCCCTGTATTTATGAATGTGGGAACAGTCGCCGCGATCAAGGGGGCTGTGTCCACAGAGGATCTGGAGCAGATCGGCACCCAGGTGGAGCTGTCCAACACCTATCACCTGCACGTGAGGCCGGGCGACCAGATCATTAAGAAGATGGGAGGTCTCCACAGGTTCATGTCCTGGGAGAAGCCTATCCTCACAGACTCGGGCGGGTTCCAGGTGTTTTCCCTGGCAGGCCTTCGAAGGATCAAGGAGGAGGGCGTCTATTTTAACTCCCATATAGATGGAAGAAAGATTTTTATGGGGCCTGAGGAGAGTATGCAGATTCAGTCCAATCTGGCCTCTACCATTGCCATGGCGTTCGATGAGTGCCCCTCCAGTGTGGCGGACAGAGAGTACATGGAGCGGTCTGTGGCCCGCACTACCAGGTGGCTGGAACGCTGTAAAAAAGAGATGGACAGGCTGAACAGCCTTCCGGATACCATCAACCGTCATCAAATGCTTTTTGGTATTAACCAGGGCGGTGTCTATGAGGATATCCGTATCCGCCACGCAAAAGAGATCGCTTCCATGGATCTGGATGGGTATGCTGTGGGCGGTCTGGCTGTGGGAGAGTCCCACGAGGAAATGTACCGCATACTGGATGCTGTAGTTCCCCAGCTGCCTCAGGAGAAGCCCATTTATCTGATGGGCGTGGGGACGCCTGCCAATATTCTGGAGGCAGTGGATCGGGGCGTGGACTTTTTTGACTGTGTGTACCCCAGCAGAAACGGACGCCACGGGCATGTGTATACAAAACAGGGAAAGAGGAATCTTTTCAACGCAAAATACGAGCTGGATGACCGACCCATCGAGGAGGGGTGCCAGTGCCCGGCGTGCCGCAGGTATTCCCGGTCCTACATCCGGCATCTCCTGAAAGCCAAAGAGATGCTGGGGATGCGTCTCTGTGTGCTCCACAACCTGTATTTCTACAACCATCTGATGGAGGAGATCCGTCAGGCCATCGAGGAAGGAAACTATAAAGAGTATAAAAAGAAGACATTAGAGGGCCTGCAGGGCGGAAAATAATTGCAAAAAGTCAAATACCGAAAAAAACTCTTGATGAAAACCCGGATATTGTGTATGATTACAATAGTGTCAAAAAGTGAGTGATTTAGGAGGAAATATTTATGTATACTTTAGCAGCTAGCAGCTTTTTGAACAGTCCCATCGGGCTGATCCTTTTATATGCTGTGATCATCGGCGCTTTCTGGTTTATTCTGATGCGTCCGCAGAAGAAGGAGCAAAAGAGGATTGCAGCCATGATCGCAGACATGGAAGTGGGCGATACAGTTCTCACAACAAGCGGTTTCTACGGAGTGATCATTGATATCACAGACGACGATGTGATCGTGGAGTTTGGAAGCAACAAGAACTGCCGTATTCCGATGCAGAAGGCAGCTATCGCACAGGTAGAGAAAGCGGATGCGGAATAAGAGACATTGACCTGAAGAAGGGCCGGTCCAGCGACCGGTTCTTTTTTTGTCTCAAACTGGCAAAATAAGTAAAAAGAGGTTATTCCTTGCAGAAAAGGGAAAAGTATGTTACGGTTATTCTGTATCAGTTTATATAAATAATTGAATAAGGGGAAGGAGGAAATCAAACCAATGAGAAAAAGCAAGTTGCTGATACTCCTGCTTTTCATGTGCATGGTGCTCACAGGACTGCCGGCCATGGAAAGCAAAGCAGAAGAGAGTGCGCAGGGAGGGGACGCGTATTCGGAACTGCAGGATGAAAATCCATACCGGACAGAGAATGTCACGGCTATGGATGAAAATGGAAATATCACTGAGGTGGGTGATTCCGACGGAAGTATGACAGACGGAGACGAGGTGTCTTCCGGCAGCATTTCTACATATGCAAGGTCATCCCGTGCGGCAGTTTCATCTGTCAAGGTGGTGAATTTCAACACGAAGAACAACGCGGTCACAGAGTACACAGAGGACGGCACGGGAGTCGCCGGCTACACAAACGGTGACTACGGCGCTGATGCCGCCTACCTTGGGACCAGCGGTGGAAAAGTAAAATTTATGATGTCCGGCGTGATCGGCTGGGTCAACGCATCGGAGGTGGAGGTCATTGACCTGTCGCAGGCCGCTGTAGTGAGCGGTTATGAGGTAGAGAATGGGAGACTTCTCCACGGTATCGTGTACACGATGGCCACACCCGGCTACAGGACAAGGCTGGATAACGGCCCGGCGCCCTCTTATCTGAGCGCAGGAGTCAAATACTACAGCTATGACGGCCACTATTTTTACACAGATTACGGGGTGATGATCTCTGACTATCAGAACAATACCCGTGCAAATTCTGTCAATCCGGACAATCCGTACTATAACTATTACCAGTATCTTCCGCTCAGGAGCAGTACATCCTACAGTGTGGACGCGCTGAACGCCATGATCGGCAGCAAAGCGTCGGCAGGATCTCTGATGGCGAACAAAGGAAGCGCTTTTATAGACAGTCAGAATACATATGGCGTCAATGCGCTTCTCATGACCGGTGTAGCAGCAAACGAGAGCGCCTGGGGGACAAGCAGCATTGCCCGGAGCAAGAACAATCTTTTCGGGCTGAATGCGGTGGACTCTTCTCCGGGAACAAGTGCCAGCACGTTTGCCAGCGTGGAGGCATGTATCAATGATTTTGCAAATGGCTGGATGTCCAGAGGATATCTCTATCCCGCGGACAGCAGATATAACGGCGGATTCCTTGGAAATAAGGCAAGCGGTATCAACGTAAAATATGCTTCGGACCCGTACTGGGGCGAGAAGGCGGCCAATGTCGCCTACACTCTTGACGCGGCCCAGGGCGGCGCGGATTACGGTCTGTATACTATCGGTGTGAAAGACACCCTGGCCTCCGGCCATCAGACCGTGAACGTGAGAAATGAAAGCAACACATCGTCCACAGTGCTCTACACTACAGGGCGGGCATCCAATTACTCTGTCCTGATCAAAAACAGCACTTCGGAAAATGGATTTTACAGAATCCAAAGTGACGCGGTGCTGGACAGTGGAAGGACCTCCATGGTCAAGGGCAGTGGGGCTTACAGTTATGATAATATGTATGCCTACATTTCGGCGGACTATGTGCAGATCGTAAACCAGGGAACTGTGTCGCAGCCGGAGCCAGAACCGGAGCCAGAGCCGGTACCAGTGACGCTGGACTCCATAACCATTGCAGCAGCGCCGTCCAAGACCGTTTATACGGAGGGAGAGAGCTTCGATCCCACGGGTATGTCGGTGCAGGCAAACTGGAGTGACGGCTCAGCCAGCGATGTGACTGGAGAAATCAGCTATACAACAGATCCGCTCACAGCAGATGTGACAGCTGTGGAGATCTCCTACACAAGCGGAGACGTGACAAAGACAGCGTCCCAGCCTGTACAGGTAAAAGCAAAGGCAGTCGTTACAGGAGTTATGATCAACCCCTCTGAAATTGATCTTTATCCTGGCGATGTAAAGACCTTTGGCGTATCTGTTCAGGGTACAGGGGATCCGTCTCAGGATGTAACGTGGTCAGTGGAGGGCGCTTTCAGCAGCCAGACAGTGATCGATGGAAATGGAAAACTGACTGTGGGGGCAGACGAGTCGACCCAGCAGCTTACGGTAAAAGCCCAGTCGGCCGTGGACCCATCCCAGTATGCGCAGGCGGTGGTGACGGTTCTGCAGAAAGCCAGTGAGGAACCGGACGAAGAGCAGCCTTCACAGCCTGATGCCGAGGAGCCTGGCACAGGCCAGGAAGGATCTGACGCGGATACAGAGGAGCCGGGAGAGGATGACGGACAGACAGAACCGGACGGCTCCGATGAAGCGTACCAGTCTATGGAGCTGAAGGCAGAGACAGAGGGCGTCAGTGCAAGCGGCGAATTTGCTGCGGGCACGGAGCTTGTAGTTACGCCTGTAGGGGAAGAGACAGAAGTGTACCAGACCCTTGTGAAAGAAGTGGGCGGAAAGCCTGTTCTTGGAGTGTTTGACCTGTCCTTGAACGGATCCGCAAAAGAGGGAAGCGCTATACAGGTTACATTCAGCCTGGATGAGCAGTACAATGGAAAAAGTATTCTGATCCTTCATTTCCCTGAAAAGGATGGTGTCTCTTACATTGAGAGATATGAGGTGACCGCCCAGGATGGCAGTATCACAGTGGAAGTGGACAGCTTCTCACCTTTTGTTCTTGCACTGAATGAGGAGAGCACCGGGGACGAAGCTGGCGACGGACAGACACCGGACAACGGGGAGACTGGAGATACAGGTGAACCCGCCGTGCCGGAGGATCCGGGAACATCCGAAGAACCAGGGACAACAGAAGATCCGGGAACTACAGAAACTCCAGGGACAACAGAAGATCCGGGAACTGTAGAAGATCCGGGAACCGCAGAAGAACCGGTTGTGCAGGATCCGGCAGCTACAGGCGGATCTGAAACAACGGATCCCGCAGATGTGTCAGGAGGAACAGGCACAGGCCAGTCATCCGGCACATCAGGAAAGACCACAGGAGCAGCAGCTTCAACAAATGTGGTTGGCCAAAATAAGACTGATACAAAGAACGCAGACAACAGTCAGGTGACAGCAGCGCCGAGAACGGGAGATACAGCTTCTCCGGTACTTTGGATCGTGCTTGTCATTGCCGCAGCAGCGGTGATCATTGCAGCTGTTGTCATCAAAAAAATCAGAAAATAGATTTTTAGGATAAAGGATATCACCGTTTAGGCGGTGGTATCCTTTTTTGCCATTTGTACCTGTGCAAAACAGAGGACGCTCTATTTTTTTGCGCTTTTACAGAGTAAAGGGTTGAAACACTGATAAAAATGCGATATGATTATGAAATAGTTAAATTTGTTGTACATAGAAAGGAAGAAGCATATGAACCTCAAGATCGGAGTTATCAAAGGGGATGGCATTGGACCGGAGATTGTCACAGAGGCCATGAAAGTGTTAGATAAAGTGGGAGAAGTATACGGACATACACTGGATTACGATCAGCTGCTTATGGGCGGAGCATCCATCGATGTGCACGGCGTGCCGCTCACAGATGACACGATTCGCAGAGCAAAGGAGTGTGACGCGGTGCTTATGGGATCGATAGGAGGAGATGCAAAGACCTCTCCCTGGTATCAGCTGGAGCCGGACAAGAGGCCAGAGGCAGGACTTTTGAAGATCCGCAAAGCGCTGAATCTTTTTGCCAATTTGCGGCCCGCTGTTCTCTATGAAGAATTGAAAGGCGCCTGTCCGCTGAAAGAAGAGATCACAGAAGGCGGGTTTGATATGATGATCATGCGTGAGCTGACAGGAGGTCTCTACTTCGGAGAGCGCAGGACCGTGGAGGAAAACGGGGTGATGACAGCCTATGATTCTCTCACGTACAATGAGAACGAGATCCGGCGGATCGCGAAGCGGGCATTTGACATAGCTATGAAGCGCCGCAGAAAAGTGACAAGTGTGGACAAAGCAAATGTACTGGACTCTTCCAGACTGTGGAGAAAAGTCGTAGAGGAGGTCGCCGGGGAGTATCCGGAAGTGACTTTGGAACATATGCTGGTTGACAACTGTGCTATGCAGCTTGTGAAGGATCCAAAGCAGTTTGATGTCATCCTGACAGAGAACATGTTCGGAGACATCCTCTCCGACGAGGCGAGCATGGTCACCGGTTCTATCGGAATGCTGGCCAGCGCCAGCCTCAACGAGACAAAGTTTGGACTGTATGAGCCAAGCGGCGGGTCAGCGCCGGACATTGCCGGAAAGGGCATTGCAAATCCCATCGCCACGATCCTCTCCGCAGCCATGATGCTCCGGTTCAGCTTTGACCTGGACGCAGAGGCAGATGCCATAGAAAAAGCAGTGGCAGACGTCCTGAGAGAAGGATGGAGGACCATCGATATCATGTCCGACGGCAAGAGCCAGGTGGGTACAGAAAAGATGGGAGACCTGATTGCTGCGCATATTGCGTAATGTAGTCAGAATAGTTTGTTTGATCACACACAATGTGACAGGAGTATTTTTATTCCGGACGTAATACTTTTAAAGAGGGTTACGTCCCCACTTACATGTATCCCTGTGGAATTGTGTGAATTGTAGATGGAGGTAGAACAATATGAGAAGTGACAATGTGAAGAAAGGGGTCCAGCAGGCGCCCCACCGTTCCTTATTTAACGCGTTAGGACTTACGAAGGAGGAGCTGGACCGACCGCTGATCGGCATCGTCAGCTCCCACAATGAGATCGTGCCGGGTCACATGAACCTGGACAAGGTCGTGGAGGCTGTAAAAATGGGAGTTGCCATGGCAGGCGGAACGCCCATCGTATTTCCGGCTATCGCAGTCTGTGACGGCATTGCCATGGGACATATCGGCATGAAGTACTCCCTGGTGACAAGAGACCTGATCGCGGACTCCACAGAGGCCATGGCCATGGCCCACCAGTTCGACGGACTGGTCATGGTGCCCAATTGTGACAAGAACGTGCCGGGACTTCTGATGGCAGCCGCAAGGATCAACATTCCAACGATCTTTGTCAGCGGCGGCCCCATGATGGCTGGCCGGGTACAGGGAAAGAAGACCAGTCTCTCCAGCATGTTTGAGGCTGTAGGAGCCAACGCGGCGGGCCTTCTGGACGACGAAGGGCTTCTGGAATATGAAAATAAGACCTGCCCCACCTGCGGTTCCTGCTCCGGAATGTACACAGCAAACAGCATGAACTGCCTGACCGAGGTGCTGGGTATGGGACTTCGGGGAAATGGCACCATCCCGGCCGTGTACTCTGAACGCATCCGTCTGGCAAAACATGCCGGTATGCAGGTTATGGAGCTTGTGCGCAAGGATATCCGCCCAAGAGATATCATGACAAAGGATGCCATCTTAAACGCCCTGACAGTTGACATGGCTCTTGGATGCTCCACAAACAGCATGCTCCACCTTCCGGCCATTGCCCACGAGATCGGCATGGACTTTGAGATCGATTTCGCAAACGGCATCAGTGAGCGTACACCGAACTTGTGCCACCTGGCGCCGGCTGGCCCCACCTACATAGAGGACCTCAACGAGGCGGGCGGTGTGTACGCTGTCATGGCGGAGCTGAACAAGAAGGATCTTCTCCACACAGACTGTCTGACCGTCACAGGAAAGACCGTGGGAGAGAATATAGCAGGCGTTGTCAACAAAAACCCCGAAGTCATCCGGCCCATTGACAATCCGTACAGCCAGACAGGCGGCCTGGCTGTTCTGAAAGGCAACCTTGCACCGGACGGAAGCGTGGTAAAACGCTCCGCCGTGGTGGAGGAGATGCTGGTGCATGAAGGCCCTGCCAGAGTGTTTGACTGTGAGGAAGATGCTATTGCAGCCATCAAGGGAGGCCAGATCAAAGAGGGAGATGTGGTTGTCATCCGCTATGTGGGACCCAAAGGCGGTCCGGGTATGCCGGAGATGCTCAATCCTACCTCTGCCATTGCGGGCATGGGACTTGGCACCAGCGTGGCCCTCATCACAGACGGGCGCTTCAGCGGTGCATCCCGCGGCGCTTCCATTGGACACGTATCGCCGGAAGCAGCAGTGGGCGGCCCCATCGCTCTTGTAGAAGAGGGGGATATCATTAAGATCGATATTCCGTCACTGAAGATCGAGCTGGATGTTCCGGACGAAGTGCTGGCCAAGAGAAAGGCCAACTGGCAGCCCCGCAAGCCCAGGATCACCACAGGCTATCTCGCAAGATATGCCGCTATGGTCACATCCGGCAACAGAGGAGCTGTCCTGGAGGTTCCGAAGAGCAGCCAGCAGTAAAGAGCTGTAAAAGGATGGAATAATCATAGAAAAGAGGAAGAGAGATTTATGCAGTTAACAGGTGCAGAAATTGTAGTGGAATGTTTGAAGGAGCAGGGCGTTGACACTGTGTTCGGATACCCGGGCGGCGCCATCCTTAATGTATATGATGAGCTGTATAAGCATAGTAATGAAATCAGGCATATTCTCACCTCCCACGAGCAGGGAGCGTCCCATGCGGCGGACGGATATGCCAGGGCTACAGGCAAAGTGGGCGTCTGCTTTGCCACAAGCGGTCCGGGTGCGACTAACCTGGTGACAGGGATAGCCACTGCCTACATGGACTCCATCCCGCTTGTGGCTATCACCTGCAATGTAGGTGTGTCCCTCCTTGGAAAAGACAGTTTCCAGGAAATCGATATAGCGGGCATCACCATGCCCATCACAAAGCATAATTATATTGTAAAGGATATAAATCAGCTGGCAGACACCATCCGCAAGTCCTTTATTATTGCCAGGAAAGGACGTCCCGGCCCGGTGCTGATCGATATTCCCAAGGATGTGACAGCAGCGAAGACAGAGTATACGCCTCAGCCCGCTGTTCAGGTGATGCCCTCCAGCGATATAGACGAGAGGGATCTGGAGACGGCTCTTGCCATGATCCGCAGGTCCGAAAGGCCTTTTATCTGTGTGGGTGGCGGTGCCATCCTGTCCGATGCAGCAGAGGAATTTTACAGATTTGCCAAGAAGGTGGACGCTCCTGTGACAGATACGCTGATGGGACACGGCGCCTTTCCGGAGACAGATGAACTCTACACGGGCATGGTGGGCATGCACGGAACCAAGGCGTCAGACTACGGCGTGGATGAGTGCGATCTCCTGATCGTGGCGGGCGCCCGTTTCAGCGACAGAGTCACCGGCAATGTAAATGAATTTGCGAAAAATGCAGAGATCCTGCAGTTTGACATTGATGCGGCGGAAATGAATAAAAATGTACTGATCACCGAAGGAGTGATCGGTGATCTGAAAGTGATCCTTGAGAAGCTGAACAGCAGACTGGAACAGCAGGATCACACGCAGTGGAAAGAGAGGATCAACAGCTACAAAGAAAAATATCCGCTGGTTTATCCGGCAGAAGGACTTTCGGGACCCTGGGTAGTGGAGGAGATCTACCGCCAGACAGGAGGAGACGCCATTGTGGTGACTGAGGTGGGACAGCATCAGATGTGGGCTGCCCAGTTTTATCAGTTCACAGAGCCCCGCACGTTCCTTACATCCGGAGGACTGGGAACCATGGGATATGGCCTGGGAGCCTCCATCGGAGCCAAAATGGGACGCCCGGATAAGACAGTAGTCAATATTGCAGGGGACGGCTGCCTTCGCATGAACATGAACGAGATCGCCACAGCGGCCAGAAACAATATACCGATCATTGAGGTGGTCATCAACAACCATGTGCTTGGCATGGTGCGCCAGTGGCAGGATCTGTTCTATCAGCAGAGGTATTCCCAGACTGTGCTGAACGATGCGGTGGACTTTGTCAAACTGGCGGAGGCAATGGGGGCTGTAGGATACAGAGCCCAGACAAGAGAGGAGTTCCAGAAGGCATTCGCCGAAGCCCTCACTCTTGGCAGGCCCGTGCTTATTGACTGCCAGATCGATAAAGATGAGAAAGTCTGGCCCATGGTGGCTCCCGGCGCGGCGATTCGGGACGCCTTTGACGAGGCTGACATGAAGAAAAAAGCTGACTAGAATCAAGAGAACAAAAAAGAAATCGGAGGGATCAACAATGAGCAGAGTGTACAATTTTTCAGCAGGACCGGCTGTGCTGCCGGAAGAAGTCCTCAAAGAAGCAGCAGACGAGATGTTAGATTACAGGGGAACGGGGGTGTCCGTGATGGAAATGAGTCACCGCTCAAAGGCTTTTGCCGGGATTATCCAGGAGGCAGAGGCGGACCTGCGGGAGCTGATGCATATTCCTGACAATTACAAGGTTCTCTTCCTGCAGGGAGGGGCATCCCAGCAGTTTGCCATGATCCCCATGAATTTGATGAAAAACAGGGTGGCGGATTACATTGTCACCGGACAGTGGGCGAAAAAGGCGTACCAGGAGGCCCAGAAGTACGGGAAAGTGAATAAGATCGCCTCATCGGAAGACAAGACATTTTCCTATATTCCGGACTGCTCGGATCTGCCTGTATCCCCGGATGCGGACTATGTGTACATATGTGAGAACAACACCATCTACGGTACAAAATTCAAGACCCTGCCCAACACAAAGGGAAAGACACTGGTGGCAGATGTGTCCTCCTGCTTCCTCTCTGAGCCGGTAGATGTGACAAAATACGGCCTGATCTATGGAGGCGTGCAGAAAAACATCGGCCCCGCCGGCGTCGTTATTGCCATCATCCGGGAAGATCTGATCACAGATGACGTGCTCCCGGGGACGCCCACGATGCTGAAGTATAAGACCCACGCAGATGCAGGATCCCTCTACAATACGCCGCCTGCCTACGGCATCTACATCTGCGGGAAGGTGTTCAAATGGCTGAAGGTCCAGGGCGGCCTGGAGGCGATGAAGGAGAGAAATGAGAAAAAGGCGGCTCTTCTCTATGATTTCCTGGACCAGAGCAGCCTGTTCAAGGGCACCGTCCGCAAAGAAGACCGCTCTCTTATGAATGTGCCCTTTGTGACAGGAGATGAAAAGCTGGACGCAAAATTTGTGGAGGAAGCGAAGAAAGCGGGACTTGAAAACCTGAAAGGACACCGTACAGTTGGCGGCATGAGAGCCAGCATTTACAACGCAATGCCTTACGAGGGCGTGCAGGCACTGGTAGACTTTATGGCACAATTTGAAAAGGAGAACTTATAATCATGTATCACTATTACTGCCTCAACCCTATTTCCGAAGTGGGAATAGATGCTATGACTGAAAATTATGTACCTGTTAGTGATCCTAAGAAGGCAGATGCACTTCTTGTCCGCAGCGCCGGCATGCACGATATGGAATTTTCACCGGAGCTGAAAGCCATTGCCCGGGCCGGTGCCGGCGTCAACAATATCCCCCTTGAGCGCTGCGCAGAGGAAGGCATTGTTGTGTTCAACACGCCGGGGGCCAACGCCAACGGTGTGAAAGAGCTGGTGGTTGCCGGCATGCTCCTGGCTTCCAGAGATATTATCGGGGGTATCAACTGGGTTCAGGAGAACGAGGAGGACGGCAACATTGCCAAGGATACGGAGAAGGCCAAGAAGGCCTTTGCCGGCTGTGAGCTGGAGGGCAAGAAGCTGGGCGTGATCGGTCTGGGGGCCATAGGCGGCCTGGTGGCCAACGCAGGCATCCACCTGGGCATGGAAGTCTTCGGATACGATCCCTATGTGTCCGTGGATGCGGCCTGGAGGCTGTCCCGCAATATCCATCATGCCAAGACCGTGGATGAGCTCTACAAGAACTGCGACTACATCACGCTCCATGTGCCGGCTACGGAGAGCAACCGGGGGATGATCGACAAAAATTCCCTGGGGCTTATGAAAAAAGGCGTAGTTGTGCTGAACTTTGCCAGGGATGTCCTGGTCAATGAGGAAGACATGATCGACGCGCTGGAGAGCGGCCAGGTCAAGCATTATGTGTCCGACTTTCCAACCCCTGTCATAGCCGGGGTGAAGGGGGCCATCGTAATCCCCCATCTGGGAGCTTCTACGGCGGAGTCAGAGGACAATTGTGCCAGGATGGCAGTGCGTGAGCTGATGGATTACCTGGAATACGGCAATATCAAAAACTCTGTCAACTATCCGGACTGCGATATGGGAATGCCGGGGGACAACAAGCGTATCGTACTCCTGCATTACAACAAGCCTAACATGCTGGGACAGTTTACCAAGATCCTGGCGGACGACAATATGAATATCGCGGATCTGTCCAATAAGAGCAAAGGCGCCTACGCCTACACGATGATCGACATTGACTCAGATATCCCTGCAAACGTGGAGCGGGATCTGAGAAATATTAAGGGTGTTTTAAGAGTAAGGGTTCTGAATTAGATCAGAACCCTTTTTTATTAACAAACTGTTACATGAAAGATAATAAATATTACATCTTCGTCACTTTTGTTGCAGGATACTGTATATAGTGTTATTCTCTACAATATAAAACAATTCTTTGTATTTTTCGGCAAATAGAGACAAAAGAGAAAGATTGCCGGACAGAAGGGGTACATATGTCAAAGAGGAGTAGAAATATCCGGTCTATGAATGCCAGGAAGAGATGGCTCGTCCACAGGCTGAGAAGAAGGAGGATACTCGGGGCACTGATCTTGCTTCTCATAATAGTGGCCGGGGCAGTGACTGTGACAGCGGCAACAAGGGCTGCCATGACAGATATCACGCTGAAGGTACAGTCTGTATCGATAAAGCAGGGGGAGCAGATGCCGGCTCTGCAGGCTGAGGTGTCCTGTGATAAGAAAGAGAAAAAACTGAAAAAGAAGGTGCTGGATAAAGAGACCGGCTATACAGCATGGAATCTTGTGGAAGATCTGAAAGCGGGAAAACTTTATCAGCTGCTCTGTGACAGTGACGGCGTGACAGAGGGCAAGTACCCGATACGCATCGAGCTGGACGGGGAGCTGAAGAAAAAGCTGGAAGATAAAGGCAGCTGGAAAAAGAAAGTGACACTTCACATCGAGGAGGGAACCTTCCAGGTACTCAACCAGGTGGGGAAATGGGATGGAGATAAATTCAAAAAGTGGGACGGAACCTATGTCCAGAACGATTTTGTAAATGCCAAGGGGAAGACTTACTACTTTGGAGAAGACGGCGTTAAGGTGACGGGCTGGAAGGAGATAGGCGTTACATACTACCATTTTGACAAGGACGGGGTCATGCAGACCGATATGTGGCTGGACAAAGGAGAAAGCAAGGCCTATCTGCAGTCGGATGGCAAGGCGGCGGCCGGGTGGTTTGACCTGGATGGGGCCACCTACTACTTTACCCAGGAAGGGGAGATGGTTACCGGGAAAAAACGGGTCGGTACCCTGGACTGTGTCTTCTCGGAAGATGGGAAGCTGGAATCCCAGAAAAGCAGCATTGATCCGGACAAGCCCATGATGGCACTGACCTTTGACGACGGACCGGGCGACAGGACCGGAGAGCTTCTGGATATGCTGGAGAAATATGACGCCCACGCTACCTTCTTTATGCAGGGGGTGAGCATTCCGGGAAGAGAGAGCCTCATCGCGCGGATGTTGGAGGCGGACTGTGAGCTTGGCAATCACTCTTACAACCACCCGGAGCTGACAAAGATCAGCGATGCGGATATCAGATCCCAGATCGGTACTACTGATGATCTGATCAAAGATGCCTGCGGGGAGGGGGCTACGCTCATGCGCCCGCCCTACGGCTCTATCAACGATGCAGTGAAAAAGAATGTGGGTATGCCCATGATCCTGTGGAATGTGGATACACTGGACTGGAAGGGAGACACCCAGTCTGTGATCAATTCCGTGCTCCAGAATGCTGATGACGGAGACATTGTTCTTATGCACGATATACACAGCACCACCGTGGATGCGGCCCTGCAGCTGATCCCCAAGCTGGTGGATCAGGGGTACCAGCTTGTGACTGTGTCCGAGATGGCTCAGGCAAGGGGCATTAACATGAAGGCAGGAGAGACGTACACAGACTTCAATAAATAAAAAGACAGACAAAAAAAGAGAAGACCGATGTGAGTCTTCTCTTTTTGCTATGATCTTTAGTTGTCATCGCCTTCCACGACAGTGTAAGTCTGGCGTTTTCTGGCCATCTCGTCGCTCTCAAGATACTCGTCGTATGTGGTGATCTTGTCGATGAGCTTTCCGCCGGGGACGATCTCCATGATCCGGTTTGCTGTTGTCTGTACGATCTGATGATCCCTGGAGGAGAAGAGGATGACGCCCGGGAATTTGATCATTCCGTTGTTGAGTGCGGTGATGGACTCCATATCCAGGTGGTTGGTGGGCTCGTTCAGAAGAAGTACGTTTGCACCGGAGATCATCATCTTGGAGAGAAGACATCTCACCTTCTCGCCTCCGGAGAGAACCTTCACACGCTTCACGCCGTCGTCGCCGGAGAAGAGCATACGTCCAAGGAAACCGCGCACATAGGTGGCATCCTTCTCCTCGGAGTACTGGGTCAGCCACTCCACGATAGTGTAGTCGTTGTCAAACTCATTGCCGTGATCCAGGGGGAAGTAAGCCTGGGTGGTGGTCACGCCCCACTTGTATGTTCCCTCATCCGGCTCCATCTCTCCCATAAGGATCTGGAAGAGGGTGGTCTTTGCCAGCTCATTGCCGCCTACAAAAGCTACTTTGTCCTCCCTGTTCAGGGTGAAGGAGATATTGTCCAGTACTTTCTCTCCATCGATGGTCTTGGAGAGGCCGTCCACAGTGAGCACCTCGTTTCCGATCTCCCTGTTGGGGCGGAAGTCGATGTAAGGGTATTTTCTGCTGGATGGCTGGATGTCGTCAAGCTGGATCTTTTCCAGAGCACGCTTTCTGGATGTAGCCTGCTTGGATTTTGAGGCGTTGGCGCTGAACCGGGAGATAAATTCCTGCAGCTCCTTGATCTTTTCCTCTTTCTTTTTGTTGGCTTCTTTCATCTGGCGGATGAGAAGCTGGCTGGACTCGTACCAGAAATCATAGTTTCCGGCATAGAGTTTGATCTTTCCGTAGTCGATATCCGCGATCTGTGTGCAGACCTTATTCAGGAAATAACGGTCGTGGGATACTACGATGACCGTGTTCTCAAAACCGATGAGGAACTCCTCCAGCCAGGCGATGGCGTCCAGATCCAGGTGGTTGGTAGGCTCGTCCAGAAGAAGGATGTCCGGGTTGCCAAAGAGTGCCTGGGCCAGAAGGACCTTCACCTTCTCGGGACCGTTTAAGTCCTTCATCAGTTTGTAGTGCATATCTGTGTCAATGCCAAGACCGTTTAAGAGAGAGGCAGCGTCGGACTCGGCCTCCCAGCCGTTCATGGTGGCGAACTCAGCTTCCAGCTCGCTGGCCTTGATGCCGTCCTCGTCTGTGAAATCCTCTTTGGCGTAGAGCACTTCCTTTTCCTTCATGATTTCATAGAGTCTTGCATTTCCCATGATGACCGTGTCAAGCACAGGGAATTCGTCATATTTAAAATGATCCTGCTGCAGGAAGGAAAGGCGCTCACCGGGTGTGATGATGACCTCGCCGCTTGTTGGCTCAAGCTGTCCGGAAAGGATCTTGAGAAAGGTGGATTTTCCGGCTCCGTTGGCACCGATCAGGCCGTAGCAGTTTCCTTCCGTGAATTTAATATTTACATCTTCAAACAATGCTTTTTTACCGACACGCAGTGTCACATTACTTGTACTGATCATAAATCCTGCTCCTTATCAATCTGTTTACAAGGTTTTTTACATACAAAGCCTATATTAGCAAAAAAAGGCGGAAATAGCAAGGAGAAAAGCGGCTTTGACAAAACAAAAAACAGTGGTTTCCAACCGGAAAAAATCCGTATATAATATAGGTTGAAAAGGAGGCTGACAATATGGTAAAAGCAACACTGGTACTGGAAGGCGGAGCCACCAGGGGAGTATTTACCTCGGGAGCTCTTGACTATCTGATGGAAAAGGATTTCTATACATCCTACGTTATCGGCGTCTCGGCCGGAAGCTGTAACGCGGTGGGTTACGTGTCAAAACAGCCCGGCAGGACAAGGGACTGCATGATCCAGAAGGATAAGGAATACAGTTATTACTACGGATTCAGAAAATTTATCAAAGAAAAAAGCCTGATGGATATGGACATGGTCTTTGACCGTTATCCCAACGAGATCTATCCTTTTGACTACGACACATACTTTGCCTCGGACATAGAGTGCGAGATCGTGACAACCAACTGCGTGACAGGGCGTGCAGAGTATATGACTGAGGATTCAGACAAACAGAGGCTGATGAAGATCTGCCGGGCTTCCTGCAGCATGCCCCTCATCTGCCCTATGGTCAACGTGGACGGTATCCCCTACCTGGACGGCGGTCTTGCGGACTCCATCCCCATAGAGAGGGCCATGGAGATCGGCAACGGAAAGAGTATTGTGATCCTTACGAGAAACCCGGGCTACCGCAAGAAGATGCCTTCCCGGGCCACTGTACAGCTCTACCGCAGAGCCTACAAAAAATATCCAAACCTGATCCGGAGCATCGTGAACAGGAGCATTGTGTACAACAGGACCATGAAACTTCTGGAGCAGCAGGAGGCGGAGGGGAAGATCTTTGTCCTTAGGCCTCTGATCCCCACGGTGTCCAGGCTGGAGAAGGACTACGACGCCCTGATGCATTTCTATGAGCACGGCTACAGACTGATGAGAAAACAGTACGATGAGCTCATGAGATTTCTGGAGAAATAAAAGGAGGACAAAGATATGCATTTGTTTGAACATCACATTTCCACGAGAGGATCACAGCAGATGACCAAGGTGACGGACATGGTGAGGGAGGACATTGAGAAGAGCGGCGCGAAGGACGGCATCGTGGTGGTCTTCTCCCCTCACACGACAGCGGGATTTACCATCAATGAGAACGCGGACCCGGATGTGGTGCGGGACATGCTCCAGGGCTTTGAGAAAGCCTTCCCTACAAAGACGGACTATTACAGACACGCGGAGGGCAATTCCCACGCCCACATGAAGACCACCCTGTTCGGCCCTTCCCAGACTATGATCTTAAGCGGCGGGGAGCTGATCCTGGGGATCTGGCAGGACCTGTATTTCTGCGACTTTGACGGCCCAAGAAACCGGACATACTACGTTAAGATACTGGAAGGATAAAACAGCATGATGGATCACGATACATTGCTTGGGTTCCTTGGACTGGCGGAAAAGCTGAAATGCCGCACCCGCCATTCCTGGACAAGCAGCGGGCGCCATGAGAGCGTGGCGGAGCATGTGTACCGCCTCATGGTTTTTGCCTGGCTTGTGAGAGATGAGTTTCCGGATGTGGATATGAACCGGGTCATGGAGCTGGCCCTCTTTCACGATATGGGAGAGGCGATAACCGGAGACATCCCGGCTTTTGAGAAGACAGGAGAGGACGAGAGGGCGGAGGAACAGGCGCTGGAGCAGATCGCGGATCTTCTGCCGGGCCCCCGCGGGGAAAAGCTGCGGGAAATTTTCCGGGAGATCAAGGAGAAGCAGACGCCGGAGGCACGGCTTGTGAATGCTATGGACAAGCTGGAGGCGCTGATCCAGCACAACGAGGCGGACCTTTCCACCTGGCTGCCCCTGGAGTACGACCTGCAGCTCACCTACGGGGAGAAGGAGACGAGGGATATCCCCTATATGGCGGCGCTTCGGGAGAGGGTGAACCGGGACTCGGTGGAGAAAATAAAAAAGGAGGACTAAAGATCCTCCAGGTTGATGCCCCTTGGCACATCCATATGGCGCAGGGTAATGTCGTAGATATGGGCTGTGTCCCCGGCCTCCATGGCTTCCAGGATGGCGAGGTGCTCATTGTACGTGTCCTCCATACGTCCCGGGTGGGAGAGGGACATCTGGGCCAGCCGCTGCATCCGGTACATAAAGGTGTCAAATATGGCGGAGAACTGCTGGTTCTCCAGATAGCGGACCACCGCTACATGAAACTGAAAATCGTAGGTACAGAAATCCTGGATAGACTGTGTTGTGTCCAGGATTTCTTTCATTTCTTCCATATTGAAGCGAAGCTCCCTGAACAGCCGCTTTGCTTTCCTGGAGGTGTAGGTGCGGGTGATCTCCATGGTGCAGTAGGTCTCCAGAGCGGAGCGGACCTGGAAGGTCTCTATCACATCCTGCTTTGTGAGCTGGTGAAGGCGGAATCCCTTGCTTGGGATGATGTCGATGTAACCCTCCTGCACCAGCCTGTGGATGGCGTCCCGGAATGGGGTGCGGGAGATGCCCAGCTCTTTCGCAAGTTTTGTCTCCGAGTAGATCTCCTGGTAGGAGAGCTGATCTTCCGTGATCATCTTTTTTAAATGTTCATAGGCTTGTTCGTTCAATGTCATCATGTCTTAGGGCTCCTTTTTGGCAATCGTTTATGTTTTGTCAAAGATAGATGCAAATCCTAAAAAATCTAGTTCTATTGTACACTGTTTCCTGTATAAAATCCAATAGAAACCTGTGAAAAATCCACTTTTTATCCATCCGCCACAGGTGGGATGGAGTGTTAATAAAATAACGCACAAATTCAGTGTTTATGGGGATTCTGCCCAAATTTGAAAGGCCTGAATTGGCAAAAACAGAGAAAGAAATTTAGGGGATTGACCGGTATACCGGTATGTAGTAAAGTGTAAGCATAAGGAACAAAAAGTAACAAATATGTACGGATAATGTGTGACTTTTTGTGCAAAACAATCAAAAACATATGTAAAGGAGAGAACGAAGTATGAAAGCAGGATTTATCGGACTTGGGATCATGGGACGTCCCATGGCAAAGAACCTTCTGAAGGCAGGCGTGGAGCTTCTGGTGACGGACCTCAATAAAGAGGCTGTGGCAGATGTGGTAGCAGCCGGTGCAAAGGCAGCCAGCTACGCACAGATCGGAGAAGAGTGCAGTACAGTGTTCATTATCGTGCCCAACGGCGATATCACAAAATCCATCCTTTTCGATGAGGGAGGCGTGGCATCCACCATTAAAGAGGGCAGCATCGTGTGCGACATGAGCTCCGTCACACCTGTGGAGTCAAAAGAGTGCTATGAGAGACTGAAAAAACAGGGCGTAGGTTTTGTGGATGCTCCCGTGTCGGGCGGAGAGCCGGGAGCTGTGGCAGGCACGCTGGCTATCATGGCCGGAGGCGAGGAGAAGGATTTCGAGGCCCTGAAGCCTTACTTTGATATCCTTGGATCTTCTGCTCTTCTCATCGGTGAGGCAGGCAGCGGCAGCGTCACCAAGCTGGCCAATCAGATCATTGTAAACAATACCATAGCTGTTGTGTCCGAGGCCTTTGTCCTGGCTGTGAAGGCAGGGGCAGATCCGGTGAAAGTCTACGAGGCCATCCGCGGCGGACTGGCAGGCAGCGCCGTGCTGGATGCCAAGATCCCTATGATCGTGGAGCGCAACTTCAAACCCGGCGGACCGATCCGCATTAATCATAAGGATATCAAGAATGTTGTCAATACAGCTCACGCCATTGACGTGCCCATTCCCTACACAGCGCAGCTCTATGAGATCATGCAGACACTGAAGATCCATGGGCATATGGAGGACGATCACGGCGGCATTGTACAGTACTTTGAGAAACTGGCAGATGTGGAAGTAAAGAAAGTGGATTAGAGGAGGAAAGACATATGTCCATCAGTGCAGATGTGATCACTTCTTATAAAAAGATAGACGAGGCTTACATTGACAGCCTTCTGGAGGCGGAGATCAAAGCCAGCAACAAAAAGATCGTAGTCCTGGACGACGACCCCACCGGCGTGCAGACGGTCCACGATATCTCTGTCTACACAAGCTGGGATAAGGACAGCATCCGGGCAGGCTTTGACGAGGAAAACAGCCTGTTCTACGTGCTCACCAACTCCAGAGGATTTACGGCGGAGCAGACCACAAAGGCGCACCATGAGATCGCGGCTGTGGTAGACGAGGTGGCAAAGGAGACAGGAAAAGAGTATATCTTTATCAGCCGCAGCGACAGCACCCTGCGGGGACACTACCCGCTGGAGACCGAGCTTTTGAAAGCGGACTATGAAAAGAACACCGGCAAGGTGATAGACGGGGAGATTCTCTGCCCCTTCTTCAAAGAGGGCGGAAGGTTCACCATAGAAAATGTCCACTATGTCAAATACGGCGATGAGCTGGTTCCGGCCAACGAGACCGAGTTCGCAAAAGACAAGACCTTTGGGTACACGGCGGCCACCATGCCGGAGTATGTGGAGGAAAAGACAAAAGGAGCGTACAAAAAAGAAGACGTAACCTGCATCTCCCTGGAAGATATCCACAACATGGAGATCGACAAGATCGAGGAGCAGCTCCTGGCTGTGCATGATTTCAACAAGATCATTGTCAACGCAGTGGACTATGTGGACGTGAAGGTGTTCTGCGTGGCCCTCTACCGCGCCATGAGGAAAGGAAAAGTCTACATGATGCGCACAGCGGCTGCCATTGTCAAGGTTATGGGCGGCGTCACAAGCCAGCCCCTCCTTACAAGAGAGCAGATGGTGGTGAAGGAGACAGAGAACGGCGGCATTATCGTGGTGGGCTCCCACACCGAGAAGACCACCCGCCAGGTGGAGGCTTTAAAAGAGCTGAAAGAGATCGAGTTCATCGAGCTTGACGCCACTCTGGTAAAGGATGATGCGGCCTTTGAAGCGGAAGTGCAGCGCTGCCTTGAAAAGGAAGAGGCCTGCATAAAGAGCGGCAGGACCGTGTGTTGCTACACCACGAGAGCGCTCATCACAGCGGACACAGGGGACAAGGAGGACGAGCTGCGTCTCTCCGTGAAGATCTCCGACGCGGTCCAGTCCCTGGTGGGAAGATTGTCTGTGACCCCCGCTTTTGTCATTGCTAAGGGAGGCATCACCTCCAGCGATGTGGGCACAAAGGCGCTGGCTGTAAAACGCGCCAATGTGCTGGGACAGATCCGTCCCGGTATCCCGGTGTGGCAGACGGGAGATGAGAGCAGATTTCCACTGACGCCTTACGTGATCTTCCCGGGCAACGTGGGAGATGACGAGACTCTCAGAGAGGCTGTGGAGATTCTGATCGGGAAATAAGCGGATTGACAAATATATAACGGGGAAAGAAAGGGAAAGGCCTGGCTCTGGGCAGGTCTTTCTTTTTTAAAGGCATAATAGACGAAAACAAACGTAAAAAACAACAAAAACAAACATTTTATTTGTTGATTTTGCATAACTACATTGATAAAAATTAGATTAAATTGACAAAAACGAACAACAGAAGTATAATATAAACAGAAATGAACATACAAAGCGCAAAGGAGGAACAAGACATGCCTCAGTGTGTTGTAATTGCAGATGATCTGACAGGGGCAAATGCCACTGGTGTACTTCTGAAGAAGATGAACTATACAGCCTACACGGTCATGAATGCGGAGAGGATCGAACTGAGCACTCTGAAGGACTGTGACTGTGTACTGTATCCCACGGACAGCAGAGGTGTAGACCCGGAGATAGCCTACAACCGTGTACACAATGTCTGCAGCCTGCTCAAAAACGATGATGTAAAGGTTTATTCCAAGAGGATCGACAGCACCCTCCGGGGAAACTTAGGAAGCGAGACAGATGCTATGCTGGACTGTCTGGGCGAGGACTATGTGGCCATTGTGGCACCCTGTTTCCCGTCATCGGGACGCATTGTCATCGGCGGCTACATGCTCGTAAACGGGCTGCCGCTGCACAAGACAGACATTGCCATTGACCCAAAGACACCGGTCACTATATCAGAAGACGCGGTGCTCTTTGAACAGCAGAGCAAGTACAAAGTGGCATCCATCCTGATGAAGGATCTGATGCACGGGAAGCATTATCTTGCGGACCTGATGAAAAAGCATGTGGCGGAAGAATGCAGGATCCTCACCATTGACTGTGTGACCCAGGAAGACCTGGATCTTATCGCAGACGCGGTGATCACAAGCAAGCTGAAAGTAGTGGCAGTGGATCCGGGAGTCTTTACAGCTACTCTGGCAAGAAAGCTGATCACACCTTCCCAGAAGCAGGAAAAGAGCCGTATCCTGGCAGTGGTCGGGAGCGTGCATCCAAATACAAAGAACCAGATGGAGGAGCTGTGGCTCTCCCAGAGGACGCACAATGTATTTGTGAACACAAAAGAACTTCTGGAGGACGAGGAGAGAAGGGAAAAAGAGATCAGCCGGGTAACGGAGGAGATCCTGAAAGAATGTAAGCTGAATGTAGTCTCCACAGTGACAGGGGACGGCATCTACCCGGAGAACCGCATTGACTTTAAGCCCTACATGGAGAAGTACAACTGCTCCATGGACGATGTGACAGGGCGCATCAATTCCGGATTTGCAGAGATCACCTACCGGATCTTCAAAGCGGAGCCTGAATTCAAGGGGCTCTACACAAGCGGCGGAGACATTACAGTAGCTGTGTGCGCCAGGTTTGACACGGCGGGCCTGAGCCTGATGGACGAAGTGCTCCCGCTGGCAGCCTACGGGCAGTTCCTGAAAGGAGAGTTCGAGGGCGTCCACATTATCACCAAGGGCGGCAGCCAGGGACAGAATGATGCCATCAACCGGTGCATCACCTATCTGAAGGAGAAATTGTACATCTAAGATGTGCAGTATAGACAGCAACCATGCAGACAAAAAAAGGAGGATGAGAATATGAGTAAACCGCTTATTGCAGTGACCATGGGGGATCCCGCCGGCGTAGGCCCGGAGATCGTGGCAAAATCGCTGGCATCTGAGGAGGTCACAGACGTGGCGGACTGCGTCATCGTGGGAGACAGAAAATGTATGGAGAACGCGATCCGCATTGTGGGCGCGGATCTGAAGATCAATGTGATCCAGAAGCCGGCCGAGGGGCAGTACGAGAAGGGGATCCTGAACCTGATTGATCTGGACAATGTGGACATGGATGCTTTTGCATTCGGAAAAGTCAGCGGCATGTGCGGAAAAGCGGCCTATGACTACATTGCCAGGAGCATCGAGCTTGCCAATGCCGGGGAGGTGGATGCAGTGTCCACTACACCTATCAACAAAGAGGCCCTGAAGGCAGGGGATGTTCACTTTATCGGACACACAGAGATCTTCGGAGCCCTGACCGGCACGGAAGATCCGCTGACCATGTTTGAGACAAACGGCATGCGGGTATTTTTCCTGACAAGGCATGTGTCCCTGCGGCAGATGCTGGACATGATCAAGAAGGACCGCATCGTGGACTATGTGGTAAGGTGTACGGAAGCGTTAAGAAGGCTGGGTGTGAAGGAAGGAACTATGGCTATCGCAGGATTAAATCCCCACAGCGGAGAGCACGGACTCTTCGGCTGGGAGGAGGTGGAGGAGATCATCCCCGCCATTGAGGAGCTGAAAAAGATGGGCTACGACGTGGCAGGACCTGTGGGCGCTGACTCTGTCTTCCACCAGGCGGCTATCGGAAAATACAACAGCGTTCTCTCCCTGTATCACGACCAGGGACACATCGCCACAAAGACACTGGATTTTGAAAAAACCATCGCGATTACAAATGGAATGCCGATCCTGCGGACATCCGTGGACCACGGCACTGCATTTGATATAGCGGGCACCGGAAAAGTGAGTGCCGTGAGCATGATCGAAGCCATCCGGCTGGCCGCAAAATACGCACCTCATTTTACAAAGTAAAAAGAAACATATCTAAAGGAGGAAATTGTTATGATAGGAGGACTGGACGGCAACAGGATGCTGATCGGACTTTTGATCGGTATCGTTGTACTTATTTTCCTTGTGCTTAAGACAAAAGTGCAGGCATTTCTCGCACTGATCATCTGTACAGTTATCGTGGGCGTTGTGGGTGGCATGCCGCTCTCGAACACGACGCTGGATGACGGCACTACATTGGGTATTGTCAACTCCATAACAGGAGGATTTGGAAGCACCCTGGGCAGCATCGGTATCATCATCGGCTTCGGCGTTATGATGGGGCAGATATTTGAGGCCACAGGAGCAGCCAAGCGGATGGCGTTTACCTTCCTGAAACTTTTTGGCAAGAAGAGAGAGGAGGAAGCTCTGTGTCTGACAGGTTTCCTTGTATCTATCCCGATCTTCTGTGACTCCGGTTTCGTGGTTCTTTCACCTATCGCAAAAGCGATTTCAAAGGCTACGAAGAAATCAGTCATCGGACTGGGTGTTGCCCTGGCGGCAGGTCTTGTTATCACCCACTCCCTTGTGCCCCCTACACCGGGACCTCTCGGTGTGTGCGGTATCTTCGGCATTGATGTAGGATCCTTTATCCTTCTCACTATCGTGCTGGGTATCCCGATGGCTATCGGATGTATCGCTTATTCCAGATTATATCTGAGCAAAAAGTATTTTCAGATTCCGGACGACAATGGGGACTTTATCTCCATGCCCTACCAGGAGCCTGACTATGAGAACGCATTCCACATGGACGAAGAAGGACTGCCGGGAACATTTTCATCTTTTGCACCGCTTCTTCTGCCTATCGTGCTGATCCTTATCAACACAGTTGCAACAGCCCTTGGCGCAACGACAGGCATCATGGAGGTGCTGATCTTCCTTGGGCAGCCCATTATCGCAGTGGGCCTTGGACTCGTGCTTGCCATCTTTACGCTGGGCAGGGTGCTTGACAGACATACAGCCCTGACAGAGATGGAGAAAGGTATGGAGTCAGCCGGTATCATCATGCTGGTAACAGGCGGTGGCGGAGCCCTCGGACAGATCATCAAGGACTCCGGACTTGGCACATACATGGCAGAGGGACTTGCCCAGACTGCTATCCCGATCATCGTGCTGCCTCTTATCATTTCCACACTGATGCGCTTCATCCAGGGATCAGGAACAGTTGCCATGACAACGGCTGCAAGTATCTCTGCGCCGATCATTATCGCGGCAGGTGTGAATCCCACACTGGGCGCCATCGCATGCTGCGTGGGCTCCCTGTTCTTCGGATACTTCAACGACAGTTATTTCTGGGTTGTAAACAGGACACTGGGTGTAAAAGAGGCGAAAGATCAGCTTATAACCTGGTCTGTCACATCCACCATCGCATGGGCTATCGGAGTTGTTGAAGTCCTGATATTGAGTATTTTCATGTAATCGTGTACAATAATCCTTAAGAGGTGATTTGTATGCTGGCAGCAGAGAGGCAGGCAAAGATAGCGGAATTGATCAGAGTGCAGGGGAGTGTGCAGGTGGATGACCTGGCTCACGACCTGAAAGTCAGCACAATGACGATCAGAAGGGATCTGGAAAAACTGCAGGAAGACAATATACTTGAGCGATGCCATGGAGGTGCGGTGGCAAAGCAGGAAGTGACTTATGCAGACAAAAGTACCAGCCATATGCAGGACAAGGTGAGACTGGCCGCCAGATGCGCGCCCCTCGTCTCGGCGGGAGACAACATTTATCTGGACGCCGGGACGACCACCTATGAAATTGCAAAAGCTATCCAGAACGTGCCAGATATCATGGTCATGACCAATGACCTGGAGATTGCCGGACTTCTGAAAAACAGCCAGGCTGAGCTGTTGCTGTGCGGCGGAATGGTACAGAAAAGTACCGGAAGCATGCTGGGCTATTATGCGACGCAGATGCTGGAAGATTTCCGATTTGATGTGGGCTTTTTCGGGGCCGCATCCATCAATGAAGAGCTGGAGGTTTTCACACCGACGGTAGACAAGGCTTTTCTGAAGAGGAAAGCTCTCCAGAGATGCCGGAAGGCGTATCTGGTAGTGGATGAATCCAAATTCGGAAAACAGGCCGTGACAAAAGTCAACCATCTGGCGGATTATACGGCTGTGATCACTACAGGCAGGCTGAGCGCAGAAGACCGGAAAAAAGCAGAAAAGTCGGATGTACGTCTGATATATGTGTAAAGAGTGAACCGCTGTGCGGCAGAGACAGATCTGCCCTCACAGCGGTTTTTTACTGCCTTTCTTGCCGCAGAATAGAGAAATTCTTGTGAGATAGTGTTCCTCATCTGCCGAGAGCTCATCCAGCACGGCTTCCTTGTAGACAAAACTGCCAGGAGACAGGCCATTTTCCCCTGCAAAGGCAAGAAGCCGGCGGCAGGCTTCCTCGGAACGGTAGTAGTCGCCCCGCAGGTAGATGGCGGCATAGCTGCCGGCCGGCTTGATGTGTACCTGTGTGTCCGGCGGGAGTGCGTCCACGGAGAAAGAAGTCTTGGTGAAAAAATATGCATAAGTCTCATAGTCTCCCTCCTGCAGAGCCGGGGTGGGGAGCATGGCGCCGTAGGGGTGGCCGCAGTTGAGATGTTCCCGGCTGCACAGGCCGATGTGGCTGCAGAGCACGGAGAAGATTTTGTCATGGTCAGATGTATACAGAGGACTGCTGAGTACCAGCAGTTCTTTTTTTGTCTGCTCTTCCAGGAGAACAGGGGAGAGACATTGTACATCCTGAAAGTCTCTGGCCTGTCTGACAAGGGAGAGCTTTGTCTCAATGACGGTGCGGATGCGCCGGAGCTGAGCCAGCTCTGCCTCCACCTTTTCCTGCTGTGTGAGCAGAAGTCTTTCTAAGCTGTCCGGGCTGCGGTTGTCTATGTAGTCCTTGATCTTCTTAAGAGGCATGCCCAGCTCTTTCAGGCAGGTGATGGTGAAAAAGACATCGCACTGGTTTTCGCTGTAATAGCGGTATCCTTTTTCATCTGTGAGAGCGGGAGAGAAAAGGCCGATCTCGTCGTAGTGAAAGAGGGTCCGCTTGTTGGTGCCGCACAGAGCGGCAAATTCCCCGGTTTTTATGCATGGAATGTCTAATTTTTGCATAATTATACATTTCCTCCTTGACTATACCGTAACGGTATACTTTATTATAATCGGGATAGACAGGACAGTCAATTTTAAATAGATGAGGAGACAAACGATTATGCCAAAATTAAGTGAGAGAGTGGGCACATTTACCGACTCAGTGATCCGCAGGATGACCCGGATCAGCGATGAATACGGAGCGATCAATCTATCCCAGGGATTTCCGGATTTTGATCCGCCGCAGGAGATCATGGACGCCCTGGCAGAGGCGGCCTACAAGGGACCTCATCAGTATTCCATTACATTCGGGGCGGAAAATTTCCGCCAGGCCCTGGCAAGAAAGCAGGAGAAAGCCATCGGGCGGGCCATTGACCCGGAGACGGAGATCGTGGTGACATGCGGCGGCACAGAGGCCATGATGTGTGCCATGATGACCATCTGCAATCCTGGGGACAAGGTGATGGTGTTCTCGCCTTTCTATGAAAATTACGGGGCGGACGCCATCTTGTCCGGTGCGGATCCTATCTATATCCCCCTGATGCCGCCGGCGTACACTTTCGATATCTCCCTTGTGGAGGAGGGATTTAGGGCGGGGGCGAAAGCTATCATTGTCTGCAATCCTTCCAACCCCTGCGGAAAGGTGTTTTCAAGGGATGAGCTGATGGCCATCGGAGAGCTGGCTGTGAAGTATGACGCCTTTGTGGTGACAGACGAAGTGTACGAACACATGGTGTACGAGCCATATCACCACACATGTATGGCTTCCCTGCCGGGCATGTATGAACACACCATCACCTGCAATTCCCTCTCCAAGACCTACTCCATCACCGGATGGCGCCTTGGATATCTCATCGGGCCGGAGGAAGTGGTGGAAGCGGCCAAGAAGGTCCACGATTTCCTGACAGTGGGAGCGGCAGCGCCCCTCCAGGAGGCAGCTGTGGCGGGGCTGAACTTCCCGGACAGCTACTATGAAGACCTGAAAAAGATCTACACAGAAAAGAGGGACTATTTCCTGGCCGGGCTGGACCGCATCGGACTGGCTCACAATGTTCCACAGGGTACCTATTTTGTCCTGATCGATATACAGAAATTCCTGGATCTGCCCAGATTTGCGGGTTACACGGACCTGGAGTTCTGCGAGTGGATGATCAAAAATATCGGTGTGGCCGCTGTGCCGGGTTCCAGCTTCTTTAAAGAAGAAGTGAACCATCTGATCCGGCTGCATTTTGCCAGAGAAAAAGAGACCATCGACGAGGCGATCAGCCGCCTTGGAAAGTTACAGGAGTTGTTATCATGAGATCATATTCAGTATTTTTTGCAAATTACACCATCGGGGAGGACGCCTACGTGCAGGTGCCTCAGGTCTGCCGTCCTTTTGGAACAAAGATCTTCCTGATCGGCGGGCGAAAGGGCATGGACGCCGCAGGCGGGCTTCTTGAGGAGGTCCTGAAGGGGACGGACCTTGTCGTTTTGGAATCTGTGGAGTTCGGATCAGACTGCACCTACAAGGATATTGACCGGTGGGCGGACCGGGCGAAGGAGCTGGGAGCGGACATGATCTTTGGCATGGGCGGTGGCAAGGCGCTGGACACAGCAAAGGGAGCTGCCGACAGAGCCGGACTTCCGGTCTTTACCTTCCCAACCATTGCAGCCACCTGTGCGGCAACGACAGCCCTGTCTGTGGTGTACAGGGAAGATGGAAATTTTGACAGCTTTTACTTTTATGACAAGCCGGCAAGGCACTGTTTTATCAATACCCGCGTCATTGCGGATGCGCCCTGGGAGTATCTGCGGGCCGGCATGGGAGATACGATGGGTAAATTTTTTGAGTGTCACTTCGCGGCCAGAGGAGACAGGCTGGATCACAGCTCTGCCCTGGGCAGGGAGATCAGCAACCTGTGTTATGGCCCCCTCCTGGAGCACGGTGTCCAGGCCCTTGCGGACTGCAAAAGACATGAGCCATCCTTTGCCCTGCAGCAGGCGGTGCTGGCCAATATCGTCAGCACGGGCATGGTGTCCCTGATGGTGCTGGACGACTACAACTGTGCCATCGCCCACTCGGTATATTACGGGCTTGTGCTCCTCCCGGGCTTTGAGGAGAAGTACCTCCACGGAGACGTGGTGGCCTACGGCGTTCTGGTGCAGCTTGCGGTGGACCAGGACAGAGAGCGCCTCGGGGAGGCGAAGAAGTTTCTTGAAAAGCTGGGTATTCCCTCCACGCTGAAAGAGATGGGCGTTCCCCTTGACAGGGAGTATCTGGCGGCGGTCCTGAGGGAGACGGTGACAGGTCCTGACATGGAGCATATTCCCTACCCGGTGACGGAGGATATGATCTTTGAGGCCATGAGAGAAGTGGAGGAGCTGGGAGAATAATGGGAAATACAGCAGAAAAAACTTATATAAATAAGAAGAATCTTTTGAAATTTATTTTCGGGTCAGCCTTCGGCGTGCTCATGTTCCTGGTGCCCATCCCCTATGAGTCCTCTTTTACGACTCTGCTGGACTTTGTGAAAATGTGGCTCCAGGCTCTCTTTGGGGGCAGCCTGATCTATATTGTGGTGACGCTGATCGTGGCGTCCGCGGTGCTCAGCACCTATGACTTTTTTGCAAAGCCGGATTTTATCCGGAAGAACCGCTACCTGAGCAAGGCTTTCTGCACCACGCCTCTGTATCTTGTGTCCAAGATCATTGGAGCCGTGGCGGGCGTCATGGTTGTGACAGGTGTGGGGCCGGAAGTGGTGGTCTCCCCGGATACAGGCGGGACCATCATTGACCTGTGCGGAACACTGTTCTGCATCCTGATCGCCTTCAGCTTTGTCCTTCCTTTCCTGACAGACTGCGGGATCATGGAATTCCTAGGCGTCATCGCCCGGCCTGTGGTGCGGCCACTGTTCCACGTGCCGGGAAGGGCCTCCGTTGACCTGATCGCATCCTGGTTCGGAGCGGCCAATGCAGCGGTCATCCTGACAAGAGAGCAGTATATGAAAGGGTATTACACGAAGAGGGAAGCAGCCTACATTATGACCAACTTCTCCCTTGTGTCCGTGCCCTTCTGCCTGATGGTGGCAAACACCATTGGACTGGACTCTATTTTCCCGGTCTTTTATCTCTGCATCTGCGTCATCGGCATCATCCTGGCGGTTATCATTGTGCGCATCCCGCCCATCCGCACGATCCCGGATACATACCGGGAGGTGACAGGCCGGCAGGTGGCTGAGGACAGACCCCAGGAAAAAGGATTGTGGAAATTTGCCCTGGAGTCCAGCTGTAAGAGAGCGTCCCAGTTCCATCTGGACACCGTGCTGACCAATGGTCTGGAAGTCATGATGGGAACCCTCTTTGATCTGATCCCCATTGTGGCGTCCTGGGGTGTTGTGGCCCTGGTCATTGCCACCTACACACCATTCTTTGACTGGATCTCCTATCCTATGGGGCTGTATCTGCAGCTCTTCGGCGTGGAGGATGCATTTGCTGTGGCGCCGGCCACACTGGTCGGGTTTACAGACATGTTCATCCCGGCCCTCCTGATCGCGGGGACCGAGGTGGCTGTAAAGACGAAATTCATCATCGGTGTCCTGTCCCTTGTGCAGATCATCTATCTGACCGAGGTGGGAACAGTGGTCATCAAGAGCGAAGTGCCGATGGGCTTCTGGAAGCTCTTTGCCGTCTTCATGGAGAGGACCCTGATCGCTATACCGTTTATCGTGCTTTTTGCCAATCTGATCTATTGAATATGACCAGACCGTATATATGGAAGAACGAAAAAGGGAAGCCCAAACGGGCAATGTCATTTAGTTAAGGCACTGAAATGATAACTCTCTTTTAGGCAGAACTT